>NZ_JAHUTH010000059.1:0-21926 GCF_025376855.1 Variovorax endophyticus | reverse complement strand
GATCAGCGTGCCGATCAGCGTGGCAAGGCGCTTGATTAAGAAGAGGCTCATCGCTTTGCGTGTTTGTTTCTGTTCGGGGTGCTTTTGTCCGGGGCGCGTGCACAGGACAGCGGGTACTTCCCTCCGCGAATGTCCCCCGCCTTCGGCTCCTCCTTTATTTCGCTGCGGGAAGCACCCACTGCCCTGTGCACGGAGGCGCTGCAGTGGTGCCGGCCGATCACGCCGTCGGAGCGCGCCCGCCCCGACCCACGCACCTCATCCAAGGCACGACGAACCGTACGGCAGGCGCGAGAACTCATGCCGAGATGCACTCGGCGATCGCACGCCCCACGTCGACGGTGTTGGCGTTGCCACCCATGTCGCGGGTGCGCGGACCTTCGCTGAGCACGGTCTCGATCGCCGAGAGCACGGCGGCCGAGGCTTCGGCGTAGACCGGGTTGTCGCCGCCGAGGTGGTCGAGCATCAGCGCGGCCGACCAGATCTGGCCGATGGGGTTGGCGATGCCCTTGCCCGCGATGTCGGGGGCCGAGCCGTGCACGGGTTCGAACAGCGAGGGGAACTTGCGCTCGGGGTTGAGGTTGCCCGAGGGCGCGATGCCGATGGTGCCGGTGCAGGCCGGACCCAGGTCCGACAGGATGTCGCCGAACAGGTTGGAGGCCACCACCACGTCGAACCAGTCGGGGTGCTGCACGAAGTGCGCGCACAGGATGTCGATGTGGTACTTGCTCGTCGCCACGTCGGGGTAGCGCTTCGCGATCTCGGCCAGGCGCTCGTCCCAGTAGGGCATCGTGATCGAGATCCCGTTGGACTTGGTCGCGGCCACCAGGTTCTTGCGCTTGCGGCGGCTCGCCAGCTGGAATGCGTAGTCGATGATCCGGTCCACGCCGGTGCGCGTGAACACCGCTTCCTGGATCGCCATCTCGCGCGGCGTGCCCTCGAACAGGCGACCGCCGACCGAGGTGTATTCGCCCTCGGTGTTCTCGCGCACCACCAGGAAGTCGATGTCGCCGGGCTGGCGGTGCGCCAGCGGGCCGGGCACGCCGGGCATCAGGCGCACCGGGCGCAAGTTCACGTACTGGTCGAACTCGCGGCGGATCTTGATCAGGAGGCCCCACACCGCGATGTGGTCGGGCACCTTGTCGGGCGCGCCCACCGCGCCGAAGTAGATCGCGTCGTGGCCCTGGATCTTGCCGTCCCAGTCGGCCGGCATCATCAGGCCGGTGCGCACGTAGTGGTCCGAACCCCAGTCGAAATGGTCGAACGAGAAATCGATGCCGAAGCGGCGGCCCACGGCATCCAGCACGCGAAGGCCCTCGGGCATCACCTCGACGCCGATGCCGTCGCCGGGAATGACGGCGATCCTGTGTTTTGCTTGCATTTGATCCAGTACCCGGTTGATGAGGGAGGGCGCGGGGCGCCCGTCATGCGGGGCGCGCGCCTGCCGCGTCGGAGTCTAGGACTGGATCGGCGGGGCGGGATCGGGAATGGCACGTACGCCGGCTTGCCAATATTGGAAGGGGCCGAGGCAGGTCTTTCCAGGGAGGCTGCTGAAAGACCGGGTTCGTTTCAGCGATCAGTCTTCGAATATTTGGAAGGCTGGAGGCCGCATCGGCGACCGCTGGACATGGGCACGACACGCGCGCGTGCCAGCGCCGCGGCCGCCCGCGCTCCCGCCGCGCGCCCGCGCAAAGGCAGGCGCGTCGCGTGGCGCGGGTTCAGGAAGCGGAAGGGAAGCGGATCGGCCGGCTGCGACGGTGCAGCGGTCGCGTCGAACGCGAGGGGGAATCGGGGGAAGGGGAGAGGCGGGGAGCGGGAGCGAGGAAAACGAAAAAGGCGCGGGACCGTCGGATCTCAGTTGCTGCTGCTCTTGGTGTCGAGCTCGCTGACCTGCAGCGACAGATCGAACAGCTTGGACTTGCTGGCGTAGTAGCGGTCGAGGCGCCACTCCTTGAGGATGTCCATCGCCAGCTGGAAGCTCTTGTAGTCGAGGCTGTAGAGCGTGACAAGTTCGAAGCTGCGTTCGGATTCGAGGGCCAGCACGAGCTGGGCGAGGATCTTGGCCGATTCGTTGGCCGGGTCCGTTTCGATGAATCGGCGAGCGACCTTGATGGCATTCATGGGTGGAAAGTTTCTCGGTAAGGCAGGAGCCGAGAACTATAGCTAGCAGCCCCCAGGGCTTTTATGACAATTCTGTGACATTGCGGGGCATCGATTTGCAGTCCTGCAAGACCTCGCCAAGAGGGAAAACACCCGGATTTCGGGGCGTCGAGGCGGTTTTTCGCATGAAAAAGGCGCCCCGAAGGGCGCCTCGTGGCGGATGCCGATGGCGATCAGCGGATCGGCTGCGGTGCCGGGTAGGGCATCGGCGCGGCCGGATAGGCGGCCGGCGGCACCATCACGGGCTCGGGCGCGCGCATCATCGGCGCGGGCGGTGCCACCGGGTAGGGCGCGGGCGCCGGCATCACGACCGTGGTGACCGACTCGCGGATCACGCCGCCGCCCATCACGCTGCCGTCGACCGCGGCGCGGGTGTTGCCCTCGCCACCGAGCACGCGGGCCTCGCAGTCGGCGCGATCGCCCGGCGGCTGCAGCGCGCAGCGTTGCAGCGCGTTGCGGCGGTAGTCGGGCGCGCTCGTGAGGCCGCCGCGCGCCGCTTCCTGGCGTGCCGCGCCGGCTTCGCGGATGCAGGCCGCGCGGTCCTGCTGGTTGTGGCCGCAGACGGCCAGCTCGCGTTCGTAGGTGGCGTCGCCACGGCGCGATTGCGCGCTGGCGGTGCCCGCGCTGGCCAGGGCGCCGAGCGCCACGAGGGCGGCGATGGCGCCGCGGGTGAAAAGAAGACGGTGGGTCATGGTGTGCTCCTCGAAATGAGCCGATGGAACGGGTGAAGGGTTCAGCGCGCCGGTGCCGGCTGCGCGGGCAGCGGTGTCACGGTCTCGCGGATCACGCCGCCGCCCATCACGCTGCCTTCGGTGGTGGTGCGGCCGGCGCCCGCGCTGCCGCGGATGCGCGCTTCGCAGTCGGCGCGATCGGCCACCGGCTGCTCGCGGCAGCGCGCGAGCGCGTTGGCGTCGTAGCCGCCGGGACTGGCGCTGGTCAGGCCGTTGCGGCCGGCCTCCTGCCGCGCCGCGCCGGCTTCGCGCAGGCAAGCCGCGCGGTCCTGCTGCACGCCGTCGCAGGTGGCGCGCTCCTTCTGCATGCGGGCGTCGGAACCGGGCGCCTGGGCATGGGCGCCGAGCGCGACCAGCCCGGCGGCGAGCGCGAGGATGCGAAGGGAGCGCAGCGGCCGCATCGGCCGGCGGGACGGGATCGTTACCGCGTGAATCGTTGGGGTCATCGGGCCTCCTGGAAAGGACGCGACTTCCTCGAGAGCGAGGCAGTGCGCGACTGGAGGCCCAGTGTCCGGCCGCGCGGCGCGCGCGGCCTGTGGGACGGCACAGATTGCGGACCCGGCGGGACGCGCCCCCGCGTGTGGGACGAATCCCGCAGGCCGAGGGCTCAGCCCTCGGCGATGCGCTTCGCGAGGTGAGCGAGCGCTTCGTCGACCTGGTCGACCAGGATCAGCGAGAGGTCGCCGGGCTGCAGCCGGGCCAGCGCGGCGTCGATGGCGATGAATTCGCCGCGGATCTCGTCGATCTGGCGCGTGCGGGTCGCGCCCTGCAGGCCCTGGCGCAGCAGGCCCATCACCTCGCCGTCGGCGCGGCCGCGCTGGGCCGCGTCCTGGTAGAGGATCACGTCGTCGAAGGCCTGGCCCAGGATCGCGGTCTGGTCGCGGATGTCGGAATCGCGCCGGTCGCCCGCGCCGCTGATGACCACCGAGCGCTTCTTCGCGGGCATGGTGTCCACGGCCGAGACCAGCGCGCGCATGGCGTCGGTGTTGTGGCCGTAGTCGGCGATCACGGTGGCGCCGCGGTAGTCCATCACGTTGAAGCGGCCGGGCACGCCGGCGGCGTCGTTGAGGAAGCTCGCGAGGCCGCTGCGGATGGTGTCCCAGTCCAGGCCCACGGCCCAGGCCGCGGCCACGGCGGCCATCACGTTGTCGACCTGGAAGCCGATGCTGCCGCCGCGCGTGATCGGCACGTCGCGCAGCGCGATGCGTTCGCGCCACGAGCCTTCGGCCGCCACCACCGTGTCCTGGTCGACGTAGACGGTGCGCTTGCCCTGCGCGCGGTGCGTGGCCATCACCGGATGCTGGCGGTCGGCCGCGAAGAAGATCACCTCGCCCGGGCAGTTGGTGGCCATCGCGGCGACGTTGGGGTCGGCCGCGTTGAGCACGGCGTAGCCGCCGGGCGCCACGTTGCGCACCACCACGCGCTTGAGCACCGCGAGGTCCTCGACGGTGGTGATGTAGTTCAGGCCCAGGTGGTCGCCGCTGCCGATGTTGGTGACCACGGCCACCGAGCAGCGGTCGAAGCCCAGGCCCTCGCGCAGCACGCCGCCGCGCGCGACCTCGAACACGGCCGCGTCCACGTCGGGATGCAGCAGCACGTTGCGCGCGCTCTTCGGGCCGCTGCAGTCGCCGCTGTCGGTCTGGCGGCCGTCGACGTACACGCCGTCGGTGTTCGTCATGCCGGTGCGCAGGCCGCTGGAGGCGACGATGTGGTTGATCAGCCGCGTGGTGGTGGTCTTGCCGTTGGTGCCGGTGACCGCGATCACCGGGATGCGGCCGTCGTCGCCATGGGCGAACAGCGCATCGACCACCGCCTCGCCGACCGCGCGGCCGCGGCCGAACGAGGGCGAGATGTGCATGCGCAGGCCCGGTGCGGCATTGACCTCGACGATGCCGCCGTGCTGCTCTTCGAGCGGGCGCAGCACGCTCTCGCAGACCACGTCGACGCCGCAGATGTGCAGGCCGACCATCTGCGCCGCGTCGACCGCGCGCGCCGCCACCTCGGGGTGCACGGTGTCGGTCACGTCGGTGGCGGTGCCGCCGGTCGAGAGGTTGGCGTTGTTGCGCAGCACCACGCGCTGGCCCAGCGCGGGCACGCTCTCAGGCGTGAGGCCCTGCGCCTCGAGCCGGCCGACGGCGATGTCGTCGAGGCGGATCTTGGTCAGCGAGGTGGCATGGCCCTCGCCGCGGCGCGGATCGAGGTTGACCGTGTCGACCAGCTGGCGCACGGTGGCGCTGCCGTCGCCGATCACGTGCGGCGGATCACGGCGCGAGGCGGCCACCAGGCGGTCGCCCACCACCAGCAGGCGGAAGTCGAAGCCCGGCAGGAATTTCTCGACCATCACCTCGCCGTAGGCGTCGGCGGCCTTGTAGGCGGCGTCGAGCTGCTCGCGCGTCGTGATGTTGACGGTCACGCCCTTGCCCTGGTTGCCGTCCTGCGGCTTCACCACCACGGGCATGCCGATCTCCTGCGCGGCGGCCCAGGCGTCGTCCATGTCGGCCACCGGGCGGCCCAGCGGCACCGGCACGCCGGCGGCGTTGAGCAGCTGCTTGGTGAGCTCCTTGTCCTGCGCGATCGACTCGGCCACGCCACTGGTGCTGTCGACCTCGGCGGCCTGGATGCGGCGCTGCTTCGAGCCCCAGCCGAACTGCACCAGGCTGCCGGTGGTGAGGCGGCGGTAGGGGATGCCGCGCGCGACGGCGGCATCGACGATGGAGCCGGTGCTCGGGCCCAGGCGTTCCGATTCGTCGAGGTCGCGCAGCTCGGTGATGGCGGCGGTGGCGTCGAAGGCGGTGCCGTTCTGCGCCGCGGCGATCAGCGCCTCGGCCAGCTCGAGCGCGCGGCGGCCCACGGCCTCCTCGGTGTATTGCACGACCACCTGGTAGACGCCCTCTTCCAGCGTGGGCGAGGTGTGGCCGAAGTTGACCGCGCAGCCGGCCTGGGCCTGCAGCGCCACGGCCGCGTTCTCCAGCACGTGGGCCAGCGCCAGCGGCTGGCCCAGCACCATCGGGTGCAGCTCGCCGATGGTCGGGAAGGCCGCGCGCAGGCGGTCCTCGAAGCCGGCCAGCCGGCCGATGGCGTTCTCGTCGCCTTCGCAGGCAACGACCGCCTCGATGGCGGTGTGGCGGCTCCAGAGGTTGGGGCCGCGAAGGGCGCGGGTGCGGGTGACTTTCATGGGGCGGCGCGGTTCTTCAGGGGGTATCGGCGGGTGCCCCCGCGCGGATGCGCGGAGGAACCGGGTGGATCAGGCGAGCTGGAGCTGGGGCGAGGGCTGGCTCTGCGAGAGCTGCAGCGAGGCCAGTGCCGCCTGCAGGTCGGCCTCGAAGGCCTCGATGCCCGCGCCGATGAGGTTGAGCGGAATGCCCAGCGCCCAGGCCGCGGCCACGGCGGCCAGCAGGCTCTCGAGGCTGACGCCGGCATGGGTGGCGCGCCAAACGGTGAGGCGGCCCAGGCCCGGCAGGAACGACTCGCTGGTGCCGTTGGCCAGCACCACGCGGTCCTGGCGGATCAGCACCGCCTTGCCGCCGGCGGCCTGGTGGGCCGTCAGCGACGCGGCCTGCGCGTCCACGCTGTAGAGGATCACGGCGCCGTCGCACAGCGGCGCCAGGCCGGCTACGCGTTCGTCGTCGGCGTTGAGCACCGCGGTGCCCTCGGGCAGCACCACGTCGACCTGGGTGCGCAGCACCTTGACCATGTGGTCGCTCTCGCGGATGTCGAAGTCGCCCAGCTGCTCGAAGCCGCCGAGGTCGGTCACGATGCCGACCTCGCAGCGGTCGTAGGGCAGGCCGTCCTGCAGGATGGTGCGCGCGCCGTTCTCGATCACCACGGCCTGCACCTGGCGGTTCATCAGCAGGCGGTGGCCGGCTTCCCAGTTGGCGCTGTCGCGCGCGTCGACGCGGCGGCGCTCGAGGAACAGGCCGTCGCGGCAGGCCAGGCCGGTGTGGCGGCCGCCGAGGCCGACCAGCCAGGCCACCAGGCGGGCGATCACCGCGTTGTCGCGCGAACCGGCCACGCCCACCACGGGGATGCGGCCTTGCGAGTCGTCGGGGAACAGGTGGTCGCAGATCGCGCGGCCCACCGGGCGCGGCGAACCGACGGCCGGCTTCAGGTGCATCAGCAGGCCGGGGCCGGCGTTGACTTCGACGATGGCGCCGCCCTGCGGGCCGAGCGGCTTGGAGATGTCCTCGCACACCAGGTCGATGCCCGCGATGTCCAGGCCGACCACGCGCGCGGCCAGCTCGACCATGTGCGCGACCTCGGGATGGACGCTGTCGGTGCAGTCGATCGCGACGTTGCCGTTGCGCTGGATCAGCACGCGGCGGCCGGCCTCGGGCACCGACTCGGGCTCCAGGCCCTGGCGGCGCAGGTCCGACAGGATCGCGCCGTCGCGCGCGCCCAGGAAGGACAGCGGGAAGTCTTCCGTGTCGCCGCGGCGCGGGTCGCTGTTGATCTGCAGGTCGATGAGTTCGCTGCAGTTCGACTTGCCGTCGCCCGTGACCCAGACGGTCTCGCCGCGCGCGGCCGCCACCATGCGGCCGCCGACGACCAGCACGCGGTGCTCCTCGCCGCGGATGTAGCGCTCGACCAGCACTTCGCTGCCGTGGCGCTCGGCCACGGAGAAGGCGGCCTCGATGTCCTCGCGCTTGGTCAGGTCCAGGATCACGCCGCGGCCGTGGTTGCCGTCGGAGGGCTTGACCACCACCGGCACGCCCATGTCCTCGGCCACTTCCCAGGCCTCGGCCGGGCTGGCGACCGCCTGGCCGCCGGGCACCGGGATGCCGCAGCCCGCGAGCAGCGACTTGGTCAGCACCTTGTCGCTGGCGATCGATTCGCCGATGGCGCTGGTGTAGTCGGTCTCGGCGGTCCAGATGCGCTGCTGGTTGGCGCCGTAGCCCATCTGGACCAGGTTGCCGCTGTTCAGGCGCATGTAGGGGATGTCGCGGTCGATCGCGGCATTCACGATCGCCTCGGTGCTCGGGCCGAGGTAGCAGTCGTCGACCTTCGACTTGATCGCCTCGATCGCGGCCTGCACGTCGGCCGGGCCGATCGGGTCGTCGTTGATCGCGGCCATCATGATGCGGTGGCCCTCGGCCAGCGCCACCCGCGCCACCTGCTCGTCACGCGAGCGGAACACCATGCGGTAGGTGCCCGAGACCGAGGTCTCGCGGGTCTGGCCGAAACCGGTGGCCATGCCGGCCAGGTTCAAGAGCTCGATCACCACGTGCTCGAGCACGTGGCCCGACCAGGTGCCTTCGCGCAGCCGCTGGATGAAGCCGCCGCGCTCGCCGACGCCGCAGTGGTGCTCGATCAGCGCCGGCAGCAGGGTCGTCAGCCGGTCGCCGAAGCCTTCGATCTTGTTGGAGGGGAATTCCTCGAGCCGGCCGAGGTCCAGCCAGACTTCGAGCACCGGGCGGTAGGTCCAGATGCTCGGGCCGCGCAAATAGTTGATGCGCAGCAGGCGAATGTCGTCGAAACGGGTCATGCAAACGTTCGATGTGCTTTGGCCGAGCACCGCGGCGCCTTCAAGCGCGCCCATGGCGATCGGTCAGAATCGGCGCCCCGCGAAGGGCGTCATGGCGCGGTCCCAACGGGCCGCGACGGGCAAGAGTCAAAGAAACACAATGCAACATCACGATCCAGTCGGCACCCAGGAGGGCGAAAACGAAGCGGTTTCAGAAGCTCTGAAAAGCCGGCTCGCAGTCGCGGAAAACGTTCTGGCAACACTGTCGGTTGACCTCGATGAAGAACTTCGTTTCGGTTTTGGCCTGGTGGCGCTCACAGATCGCCGGCTGCTGGCGCTGGACCCCGGCGGCAAAGGCGTGTGGCGTGAGTGGTCGCTCGCCGACCCGGCGCTCGAACTGCAGCTGAGCGACCAGTCCGGGGTCGGCCTGCTCGATCTCGTCGACGGGCGCGGGCGGCTGGTGCGCTGGCGCTACACCCTGGCCCAGCAGGTCGCCGCGCTGCGCCTGCTGCGGCTGTTCGGCCAGCGCGCCAACGCGGCGGGTGTCGCGCGCGCGACACCCGAGGCCGACGGCGACGAGGTCGACACCGAGCTCCAGACCCCGCCCTCGACCTGGGTGCTGCTGCGGCTGGGCCGCTTCGCCCGGCCCTACCGCAAGCAGCTGATCGCCGGCTTCTTCCTCACGGTGCTGTCCACGGCCGCCACCCTGGTGCCGCCCTACCTCACGATCCCGCTGATGGACGACATCCTGATCCCGTTCCAGAACGGGCAGAAGATCGATCCGATGCGCGTGGGCCTCTACCTGAGCGGGCTGCTCGGCGCGGCGCTGGTCGGCTGGGGCCTGGGCTGGGCGCGCACCTACCTGCTGGCGCTGGTGTCCGAGCGCATCGGCGCCGACCTGCGCACCACCACCTACGAGCACCTGCTCACGTTGCCGCTCGACTACTTCGGCGGCAAGCGCACCGGCGACCTGATGGCGCGCATCGGCTCCGAAACCGACCGCATCAACGTTTTCCTCTCGTTGCACGCGCTCGATTTCGCCAACGACGTGCTGATGATCGTCATGACGGCGGCGATCCTGATCTCGATCAATCCGCTGCTGGCCGTGGTCACGCTGGTGCCGCTGCCCTTCATCGCCTGGATGATCCACGTGGTGCGCGACCGGCTGCGCACCGGCTTCGAGAAGATCGACCGCGTCTGGTCCGAGGTCACCAACGTGCTGGCCGACACCATCCCCGGCATCCGCGTGGTCAAGGCCTTCGCGCAGGAGCGCCGCGAGGCCGAGCGCTTCCGCGCCGCCAATGCCTACAACCTGCAGGTCAACGACAAGCTCAACCGCACCTGGTCGGTGTTCACGCCCACGGTGTCGCTGCTGACCGAGATCGGCCTGCTGGTGGTCTGGGCCTTCGGCATCTGGCAGGTGGCGCGCGGCAGCATCACGGTGGGCGTGCTGACCGCCTTCATCGCCTACATCGGCCGCTTCTACACGCGCATGGACTCGATGAGCCGCATCGTCTCGGTGACGCAGAAGGCGGCCGCCGGCGCCAAGCGCATCTTCGACATCCTCGACCACGTGAGCAACGTGCCCGAGCCCACGAACCCGGTGAAGGTGGAGCGGGTGCAGGGCGCGATCGCGATGCGCGGGCTGGGCTTCCGCTACGGCTCGCGCGCCGTCATCCACGACCTCGACCTGCGCATCGAGCCCGGCGAGATGATCGGCCTGGTGGGCCACAGCGGCTCGGGCAAGAGCACGCTGGTCAACCTGATCTGCCGCTTCTACGACGCGACCGAGGGTGCGATCGAGGTCGACGGCACCGACATCCGCCGCTTCGCCGTGGCCGACTACCGGCGCCACGTCGGGCTGGTGCTGCAGGAGCCCTTCCTGTTCTTCGGCACCATCGCGCAGAACATCGCCTACGGCAAGCCCGACGCCACGCGCGAGGAGATCGTGGCCGCGGCGCGCGCCGCCCATGCGCACGACTTCATCCTGCGGCTGCCGCATGGCTACGACTCGCTGGTGGGCGAGCGCGGCCAGGGCCTGTCGGGCGGCGAGCGCCAGCGCATCAGCATCGCGCGCGCGCTCTTGATCGACCCGCGCATCCTGATCCTCGACGAGGCCACCTCGGCGGTCGACACCGAGACCGAGAAGGAGATCCAGAAGGCGCTCGACAACCTCGTGCAGGGCCGCACCACGATCGCGATCGCGCACCGGCTCTCGACCCTGCGCAAGGCCGACCGCCTGGTGGTGATGGACCGCGGCGAGATCGTCGAGGTCGGCCCGCACGACGCACTCATGGCGAAGCAGGGCGCCTACTGGCGTCTCTACCAGGCGCAGCTGCGTCAGGGCGACGACGACGCCAGCGAAGGCGCGGCCAACGAGCGCGTGGGCGCGCAGGGCATCCCGGTGAGCCATGCGGCGCACCCGGCGGGAGAGGCATGATGGAAACGACGACGATCACCCCGCCCGACTTCGGGCTCGAGCGCGATGCCTTCGGCCGGCTGGTGCTGACCGATGCGCAGGGCCAGCGGCACGTGGGCATTTCCGCGGTGCGGGCCTTTCCGCTCAGCGCGCCGGGCGAGGGCATCTCGCTGGTCGGCGGCGAGGGCCGCGAACTGGTGTGGATCGACCGCGTCGATCAGCTGCCGTCCGCGGCGCGCGCGCTGCTCGAGGAAGAACTCGCGGTGCGCGACTTCGCGCCCACGCTGCTCAAGCTGCACGCCGTGTCGAGCTTCGGCGTGCCCAGCACCTGGACCGTGAGCACCGACCGCGGCGACACCCGCTTCGTGCTCAAGGCCGAGGAGGACATCCGCCGGCTCGAGCATGGCGCGCTGCTGATCGCGAGCGCGCATGGGGTGCAGTTCCGCATTGCCGACGTGAAGGCGCTCGACCGGGGGTCTAGAAAGTTGCTGGAGCGCTTTCTCTGAATTCGGGAACCGGACGCAGAGGACGCGAAGGTTTCGCGAAGGACGCGAAAGGAATACCCAATGAAGTGGGCTGCTGCTGGGCTAACGCTGCGGCACTTTCGGTCTCGCTACGGGGCAGTGCTTGCGCACGAGCGCGACCCACACCTTCAAGGCTGTTCTTTCGCGTCCTTCGCGAAACCTTCGCGTCCTCTGCGTCCGGCTGCCCGATCCCGCTTTCCAGCCGACCCTTCAGTCCAGCAAATCCGAATAGTCGCCGCGCTCGTAGGCCTCGACCGCCTGCCAGGGCCGCGTCTTCGGCGCCGCGATCGGCATGGCGGTCATCGTGTTGAGCGAGGTGCCGTGCGCGTTGCGCTGTTCGATCCTGCGCGCATAGCGGCCGGCCACGTCCCAGTCGATGCGCACCGTGCTCTCGCCCTGCTGCTGCTCGTAGCGCTGCACGCCCGGGCCCGCGGCGCCCAGGGACTTCATGCGCGGCAGCACCGCCGGGTCGACCAGCCAGTAGGCAGGCGCCCACGAGCCGCCGTAGCCGACGTTGCCGTAGTTGGCCGCATCGACCTCGATCAGCTTGCGCTGCGCGCGCAGCACCATGCCGACCTCCACCTTGCCGCTGGCATCGCGGCGCAGCCACAGCGGCGCGGCCGTGTTGTCGGCATGCGCATGGCCGATGTGCACCTTGGTGTCGCGGGCCTCGTGCTCGTGGTCGGCGCGCAGCGCGGCCGGCAGCTCGCGTTCGATCCACACCGTGCCGGCGCGGCGGAACATGCGGTCGGCGTAGCGGCTCTCGCGCTGCACGCCGTCCTTGCCGATCGACAGCACGTGGTGCTGGATGCGCAGGTTCTGGTCGGGTGCCTGGGCGTCGCCCGCGGCACCCGCCGCCAGCGGGACGGCCGCGAGGACCGTTGCAGCCAGCAACGCCTGGAGCTTCGCGGCCGCCGTCACAGGCCCGCCGCCTGCCGGACCTTGTCGAACACCTTGATGTTCTCGAGGGTGCCCTTGAAGATCTTCGAGCCCGCGCCGCCGGCGAACAGCATCACGTCGCCGCCGCCATGGGTTTCGGAGCCGGGCGCGCCGAGGTTGATGCCGACCTCCTGCAGGAAGTTGTCGTCCTCGGTGTTCATCGCGCTCTGGTCGTCGCGGTTCGGCGCGCGCGCCGGCGCGATCCACGGCTTGTTGCCGTCTTCCGGGTTGACCTGGCTGCCCGCGCTCGCGTTGGGCCGGCCGCCGTTGCCGAACACCAGCGTGGTGTAGGGCTTGCCGTCGGCCGCCTTCGAGGGCTTGCCGTCGGCGTAGCCGTTGACCTTGCCGAGGATCGGGTTGCCGATCTTCGGATAGCCGTTGAAGGCGATCGCATGGTCGTGGTCGGCCGTGACCACCACCAGCGTGTTCTTCAGGCCCGGGTCCTTCCTGTTCATGTAGTCGAGCGCGGTCTGGATCGCGGCGTCGAAGGCCAGCGTGTCTTCCAGCGCGCGCTTGGCGTTGGTGCCGTGCAGCGCATGGTCGATGCGCCCGCCCTCCACCATCAGGAAGAAGCCCTTGTCGTTGCGGCTGAGCACGCCCAGCGCCTTCTCGGTCATCTCCGAGAGGCTCGGCTGGTCGAGGTTCTGCTTCACGCGGTCGAGCTCGTAGGCCATCTCGCTCTGCGAGAACAGGCCCAGCAGCTTGCCGGTGGCGGCGGTGTCGACGGCGCGCAGCTTGGTGCCGGTGTCGACATAGGCGTAGCCCTTGGCCTGCATCGCGGCCACCAGGTCCACGTTGTCGGTGCGCTTGCTGCTCGGGTTGAGCGACTTCGGCAGGTAGTTGCGCTGGCCGCCGCCCATCAGCACGTCGATGCCGTCGAGCAGCTTGGGGTTGTAGTTGGCATGGCCCGGCGTGCTCTGCTCGGCGATGGTGTTGTAGCCGTTGCGGTTGCAGATGTGGGCGTAGGTGGTGGCCGGCGTGGCGTGGCCCACGCGCGTGGTCGACACCGCGCCCACCGCGCGGCCCTTGGCCTTGGCGAGCTCGAGCAGCGTGTCCACCGCCTTGCCGTTGGTCGGCGGGCAGGTGGTGTTCTCGCCGTTGATGTACTGGGTGCCCGTGCCGTCGACGGCGGTGGTGTCGCTCGACATCGAGATCACCTCGTTGCGCATCTTCACGCCGGTCATGTAGGCGGCCATCGAGGGCGCGCTGTCGGTGGTCTGGCCGTCGAGCGAGAAGGTCTTCACGCGCGCCGCGAAGGGCAGCGACTGCATGACGAGGTGGGCGCGCTCCGGGCTCGCGAGCGAGCCGGGCCTGGCCGCGAGCTGCTTCTCGCCCTTGTAGATGCGCGCGGCCGTCACGGTGACCGGGCCCATGCCGTCGCCGAGGAAGAAGATGACGTTCCTGGCTTCGCCGGCGGCGTGCGCGCTGCCGGCCAGGGTGCCGGCGGCGGCGCACAGGATCGCGGCGGCCAGGCGGGTGTTGCGGGTGATGCGGTTCATGGTCGTGCTCATGGTGATGGGGTCGGTGGCTGCGGTGCGTGCCTCAGAGGCCGACCGCCTTCCGGATCAGGCCGAACACGTCCGTGTTGGTGATCACGCCGGAGAAGTTCTCCGCGCCCAGGCCCTGCGCGCCGAGGAACACGTCGGCGCCGCCATGCGTCTCGGAGTCGCTGGCCGCGTCCATCGGCACCACGGCTTCCTGCTTGTAGTCCTTGCCTTCGAGCTCGGCGTCGCCGATCGGGCCGCGCGAGGACAGGCGGCGCGGGCCGTTGCCGAAACCGATGATGGTGTACGGGTTGCCGTCCACGTCCTTGCTGGTCTTGCTGGTGTCGACGTAGTCCTTCACCAGGCCGAGCACGCCCGGCTTGCCGGCCTCGGTCTTGCCGGTGCGCGCGGCATAGCCGTTGAGCTGCAGCGTGTGGTCGTGGTCGGCCGTGACCACCACCAGCGTGTTCTTCAGGCCCGGGTCGATGGCCTTCATCTTGTCGAGCGCGAGCTTGATGGCGTCGTCGAAGGCGCCCGTGTCCTGCAGCGCGCGGCGCGCATTGGTGGCGTGCAGCGCATGGTCGATGCGACCGCCTTCCACCATCAGGAAGAAGCCCTTCCTGCGCGCGGCCAGCGCGTCGATGGCCTTGCCGGTCATCTCGGCCAGGCTCGGTTCCTTGCCGGCGTCGCGGTCCAGGTCGTAGGCCATGTGGCTCTTGGTGAACAGGCCGGCGATCTTGGTCGTGCCGTCGGCCGGCAGCTTGTCGAACTCGGCCTTGCTGGCGGCGAAGCCGTACTTCGCGCTCTTCAGTTCGGCGATCAGGTTGCGCTTGTCGTTGCGCTTGCCGCCGTCTTCCTTGGGCGTGAAGTAGTCGGTGCCGCCGCCGAAGACGACGTCGACGCCGTCGCCCAGCCTGGTGTTGTAGCCGGCGCCGCCGGGCACCAGCGCGGCGGCGATGGTGTTCTCGGCGTCGCGGTGGCACACGTGCGCGTAGGTGGCCGCGGGCGTGGCGTGCGTGATGCGCGTGGTGGTCACCACGCCGGTCGCGTAGCCGCGCGCCTTGCTCTGCTCGAGCAGCGTTTCCACCGCGCGGCCGTTGCTCGGGGGGCAGGTGCTGTCGAAGCTGGTGTGGTAGGCCTTGCCCGCGGCATCGGTGGCCTGGGTGTCGGGGCTCATCGAGATGACTTCGTTGTTCATCTTCACGCCGGTCATGTAGGCCGACATCGAGGGCGCGCTGTCGGTCACCTGGGCGTCGTTCGAATAGGTGTGGACGAAGGCCGTCTCGGGCAGCGTGTCGATCGTGAGGTCGCCGTCCTCGCCGACCTTGTAGATGCGCGCGGCGGTCAGCGTGGTGATGCCCATGCCGTCGCCGAGGAAGAACAGGATGTTCTTCGGCGCTTCCGCCGCCGGCGGGTTGGTGGTGGGTGGAATCAGCGGCAGCAGGCCGCCGTGGCTGTCGCTGCCGCCGCAGGCGGACAGCAGCAGTGAAACGCCCAGCAGCGCCGGGGCAATGAAGTGTCGGGTCATGCGACTCCCTTGGTGGTTATCCGTTCGGCGCGCCTCCTGCGCGCCGTTTCTGGAGAAGCAATCTAGGGAGGCCGCATGACTCTCGCGTGACGCGATGCACGCGGGCATGAAAAGTTCGACGCGCCGTTAAAAAAAGCGCGCCATGCCCGGCCGGCGCGATTTCAGCGGGATGCCGCCCAGCGCAGCGCCGCCCCGCCCGCCGTCGCCGCCACGCCGCTCGCGAAGGTGCCCCAGGCCATGTCGAGCAGCGACAGGCCCAGCGGCCAGCCCTTCATGATCGAGAGGTTGGTGAGGTCGTAGGTCGCGTAGGCGAACAGGCCGAGCAGGGCGCCCAGCAGCGCGGTGCGCGCGAGGCTCGCGGCCTCGGCGCCGGGCAGCACCGCGAAGAACACCAGCCCCACCGGGTACAGCAGGTAGAACAGCGCCGCGAAGCCCAGTTTCGGCTCGGAGGCCATCAGGTGGCCCAGCCCCTGCTGGTAGAGGTTCTTGGCGATCACGCCGAGCCAGAGCGAATCGATCAGCGCCATCACCAGGAAGGTGGCGGCCCAGGCGGCGAGGTGTTTGGTGGTCATGGCGGCGGTGCGGATGGGTAGGGTGTCGCGGCCATCGTAGCGAGGCCCGGGGGCCGCGGGTAGCGCCGGCGGCGCGGGCTGCGAAAATCGCGCGTTCGGACTACAGCTCCGTCGTTCCCGCGCACCGATGCGCCTTGCCATTCATTCCTCGAGCCCATCATGCCCCTGCACACCACCGCCCTCGTCCTGTTCTCCGGCGGGCAGGACTCCACCACCTGCCTGGCCGATGCCCTCTCGAAGTACCAGCGCGTCGAGACCCTGGGCTTCGACTACGGCCAGCGCCACCGCGTCGAGCTCGACGTGCGCGCCGGCATCCTCGCCTCGCTGCGCGAGCGTTTTCCCGACTGGGCGCCACGCCTGGGCCAGGACCACGTGCTCACGCTGGCGGCGCTGGCGCAGCTCGGCGGCTCCTCGCTGACCGAGGAGGTCGCGTTCGAGATGCAGGCCGACGGCCTGCCCAACACCTTCGTGCCGGGACGCAACCTGCTGTTCCTCACGCTGGCCGGCGCGCTGGCCTACCGGCGCGGGCTGCAGGTGATCGTCACCGGCGTCTGCGAGACCGACTTCTCGGGCTACCCCGACTGCCGCGACGACACCATGAAGGCGATGCAGCTCGCGCTGTCGCTGGGGCTGGAGCGCCGGCTGGTGATCGACACGCCGCTGATGTGGATCGACAAGGCCGAGACCTGGCAGCTCGCGCACCGCCTCGGCGGCCAGCCCCTGGTCGACCTGATCGTGGAGGAGACTCACACCTGCTACCTGGGCGACCGCACGCACCGGCAGGCCTGGGGCTATGGGTGCGGCGAGTGTCCGGCGTGCGAGCTGCGCGCCAAGGGCTGGGATCGCTACGTGGCCGACGCCGGAGCCGCCGAGGCTTCGAGCCGGTAGCGCGCGCCGCCGGCCGCGCCGTCAGCCTGCGGCACCAGCGTCCAGCGCTGGCCATGGAACTCGCCCACCGCCGCGCGGTGCGCGATCGACACCATCGACCCCCCCGCCGCCTGCACCATCGCGCCCAGCCGCCGGTAGAGCGTGCTCTCGGCCTGGGCATCGAGCGCGCTCGTGATCTCGTCGGCGAACAGCCAGGCCGGCTTGCGCAGCAGCACGCGCGCGATCGCCAGGCGCTGCTGCTCGCCGCCCGAGAGCTTCTGGCTCCAGGCATCGCTGTCGTCGAGCCGGCCGGCAAGGTCGGGCAGCAGGGCGTCGGTCAGGGCCTGGCGCAGCTGGTCGTCGCTGAAGTCGGTGGCGGGGTTGGGGTAGGTCAGCGCATCGCGCAGCTTGCCGTCGGGCACGTAGGGGCGCTGCGGCATGAAGGCGACGTTGTCGGGCACCTGCAGGCGCCCCTTCGAGAATGGCCAGATGCCCGCGAAGGTGCGGAACAGCGTCGACTTGCCGCTGCCCGAGGGGCCTTGCAGCAGCACGCTCTCGCCGGACTTCACGGCCAGCGCGGCGCCGGCGAGCAGCGATGTGCCGTCGGGCAGCGAGACCGCGAGATCGTCGGTGCGCAGCTCGGCGTTCTGCTCGCGCTGCAGCGGCATGGACTGGGCCGCATGGGCGCGCATGGCGTCGTCGAAGCTGGTCAGGCGGTCGGTGGTCGCGCGCCAGATCGCCACGCGGTCGTAGTTGTCGACGAACCAGCTCAGCGAGCCCTGCACCTTGTCGAAGGCCGAGCCGATCTGCATCAGTTGCCCCAGCTGGATGGCGCCGCCGAAGAAGCGCGGGCCGGCGACCAGGAACGGGAAGATCACCGCGGCCTGGCCGAAGAACGAGGTGAAGGTGACCAGGTTCTTCTGCTGCTTGATGAGCAGCAGGTAGTTGCGCAGGACGCTGCCGAAGCGCAGGTCGAGCTGGGCGTGCTCCACCTTCTCGCCCTTGTCGAGCGCGATGGCCTCGCTGTACTCGCGCACCCGCACCAGGTGATGGCGGAAGTCGGCCTCGAAGCGCTGCTGGCGGAAGTTGATGCCGATCAGCGGCCGGCCGACGAAGTGGGTGATGGCCGTGCCGACCACGCAATAGACGACGGCCAGCCAGACCATGGCGCCCGCGATCTGGTAGGTGCTGCCGCCCAGCGAGAAGGAGAAGTTGCCCGACAGGCCCCAGAGGATGCCGACGAAGCTCACCAGCGTGACCACGGCATTCAGCAGGCCCATCGACAGCGTCATCGTGTAGTCGGTGAACAGCTGCATGTCCTCCTGGATCCGCTGGTCGGGGTTGTCGGGCGCATGGCCGTTCTGGTTCGCGTAGCGCGCAAGCTCGAGGTGATAGAAGGTGCGGTCGGACATCCAGCGCGACAGGTAGTCGCGTGTCATCCAGGTGCGCCAGCGCAGCTGCAGCAGCTGCGTCACGTAGAACTTGAGCACCTGCACCGCGATGTTGAAGAAGGCGATCCAGCCGAAGACCCGGACCTCGCGCCAGAAGCTCACGGCGTCCTTGTTCTGCAGCGCGTCGTAGAAGCGGCCATACCACTGGTTGCCCAGCACGGCCACGTACACATAGAACAGGTTCAGTGCGACGATGCCCAGCAGCATGAGCCGCGCCCGCCATTTCTCCTCGGATCGGAAGTAGGGCGCCGCGAGCGCGAAGACGCGCCGCAGCACCTGCAGGAAGCTGCGGGCGCGTTCGTTGACGGTGGGAGACATGCTGGCTTTCCTCGCTGGCGCAGGCGCGCCGGTCATCGTGAGGAGGCCATAGTAGACAAATGTTTCTTAAACCGGGCTGAAACATGCCGGCACGGCATGCGACCGGCCCGCGCTGCCCTCACCAGGTGTTCAGCATCACGCGCGCCGCGGTCGCCAGGAAATGCGAGAGCGGCGGCGTCTTCAGGCCTTCGACCTTCGCCTCCTCGTCCCACAGTCGCAGCCGGATCGCATCGCCCGACCACGGATGGTCGGCGAAGCGCCGCGCGGCCGCGTCGTTCATCGGCCCGCCCTGCAGTTGCAGGCTGCGCACCGAATCGGGCGAGAGCCGCGCGAAGTAGTCGGGCCGGGTCGCGCAGAGGTAGCGCTTGGCATCCACGTGCAGCCGGATCGGTTCGCGCACCTCGAGCCCGAAGGCGCCGCGCAGCAGCGGCAGCGCGATGTACTGGTGGCGGTCGTCGATGCCGAGCTCGGTCGGCGAGCGCTCGAGCGTCTGGTGCTCGGTGATCAGCATGTGGCCCAGGTCGTGCAGCAGCGCGGCCGTGACCAGCGCATCGCCGGCCTCGGCCTGCTCGGCCAGCCAGGCGCATTGCAGCGCGTGCTCGGCCTGCGACACGGGCTCGCCCGCATAGGCCACGCCGCCGCGTTCGGCAAAAAGGCGGGCGATCTCGGCGAGGTCGAGTGTCATTGTTCTGAAACGAAGCGCGGGCGACAGCACACCGAAGTTCGCGGATCTCGATGACAAGGCCGTGACCGCTGGCGCGGGCCGCTTCGAAAAGAGGGTCTTGGCGGGCCCTGGCGCACGCGTTTGACAAATCCCTGTCACACGCCGCTGCCAGCATCGCCGCGTCCACGGCAGGCCTGCGCCACCGTGTTGCGTTTTCGTTTTTCTTTCGCTTTCCGCTTCATTTCTTTCCCGAGGGATCTCACCATGCTGCGTCGTTGTCTTCGCTGGGCCGCCGTGCCCGCCCTGCTTTCGCTGGCCTTCGCCGCCACCGCCCAGGGCCGCACCGAGCTGCTGGTCTACACCGCGCTCGAGGCCGACCAGGTGCAGGCCTACAAGGCCGCGTTCGAGAAGGAGAACCCGACCATCGAGCTGAAGTTCGTGCGCGACTCCACCGGCATCGTCACCGCCAAGCTGCTGGCCGAGAAGGCCAACCCGCAGGCCGACGTGGTGTGGGGCCTGGCCGCCACCTCGCTGATGCTGCTCGACAAGGAAGGCATGCTGCAGCCCTACGCGCCCAAGGGCCTCGACGCGGTGAAGCCCACCATGCGCGATCCGGCCAACCCGCCCAAGTGGGTGGGCATGGACGTGTGGTCCTCGGCCATCTGCTTCAACACCGCCGAAGCGACCAAGAAGAACCTGCCCAAGCCCACGAGCTGGGCCGACCTCACGAACCCGGTCTACAAGGGCCAGATCACGATGCCCAATCCGGCCGCCTCGGGCACCGGCTACCTGATGGTCTCGGGCTGGATCCAGATGATGGGCGAGGACAAGGCCTGGAAGTACATGGACGCGCTGCACCAGAACATCGGCATCTACAGCCAGTCGGGCAGCAAGCCCTGCCGCCAGGCCGGCGCCGGCGAGTTCGCGCTCGGCATGTCCTTCGAATACCGCGCCAACAAGACCAAGCGCGACGGCGCGCCGATCGACATCGTGCTGCCCAAGGAAGGCCTGGGCTGGGACATGGAAGCCACCGGCATCATCAAGACCAGCAAGAAGCAGGAAGCCGCCAAGGCGCTGGCCGACTGGGCCGTGACGAAGCAGGCCAACGAGCTCTACGCGAAGAACTTCGCGGTGCTGGCGCTGCCGGGCATCCAGGAGAAGCTGGAGTTCGTGCCGGGCGACGTGGAGAAGCTGCTGGCCAAGAACGACTTCACCTGGGCCGCCGCGAACCGCGACCGCATCCTGGCCGAGTGGTCGAAGCGCTACGAATCGAAGTCGGAAAAGAAGCCGATGTGATCTGAATACGGGCAGCCGGACGCAGAGGACGCGAAGGTTTCGCGAAGGACGCAAAAGATGCAGCAGAAATCCTTTCATGGATTCCTTTCGCGCTCTTTGCGAAATCTTCGCGCCCTTCGCGTACGGAAGTCCGATCCCGTATTTGCCTCAGCTTGACCATTGACATGACCAGCTTCCTGTCCCTGCGCGGTATCGAAAAATCCTTCGGTGCCACCCGCGTGCTCGACGGCATCGACCTCGACATCGAACCCGGCGAGTTCGTCTGCCTGCTCGGCCCCTCGGGCTGCGGCAAGACGACCTTGCTGCGCATCGTTTGCGGCATCGAGCGCGCGGACCGCGGGCAGATCCTGCTCGGCGGCCAGGACATCGCGGGCCTGCCGCCGGCGGCGCGCGGCTTCGGCGTGGTGTTCCAGTCGTACGCACTGTTCCCCAACCTGACGGCGGCGCAGAACATCGCCTACGGCCTGCATCCCACGGGCGCGCTGGCGCGCGAAATGGCCAAGCGTTCGCGCGAGATGCTCGACCTGGTGGGCCTGGCGGCGCATGCCGACAAGTACCCGGTCCAACTCTCTGGCGGCCAGCAGCAGCGCGTGGCGCTGGCCCGCGCGCTCGCGCCCAATCCGCGCCTGCTGCTGCTCGACGAGCCGCTGTCCGCGCTCGACGCGCAGGTGCGCGCCAGCCTGCGCACCGAGATCCGCGCGCTGCAGAAGCGTCTGGGCATCGTCACCATCATGGTCACGCACGACCAGGAAGAGGCACTCTCGATGGCGGACCGCGTGGTGCTGATGCACGACGGCCGCATCGAGCAGGCCGGCACGCCCGACGAGCTCTACCGCCAGCCGCGCACGCGTTTCGTCGCCGGCTTCGTGGGACGCATGAACATGCTGCCGGCCACGGTGCTGGCCGATGGCAAGGTGCGCGTGCGCGATGCCGAGCTGTTCTGCGCCCCCGGCAACCTCAGCGTGGGTTCGCAGGCCACCGTGGGCATCCGTCCCGAGCATGTGGTGGTGAAGCGCTTCGGTGCCGAACTCGGCGCCAACAGCTTCGCGGCGCGCCTGCTCGACACCGAGTTCTTCGGCAACCGCACCGCCGCGCGCCTGGCCTGCGAGCCGCTGGGCATCGAGATCGAGGCCGAGCTGCCGGCCGATGCGCAAGGCAATGGCGGCGAGCCGCTGGTGCCGAGCAGCATGGTGCATATCCAGTTGCCTTTGCATGCGCTGTCGGTGCTGGCGCATTGAATGACGTGTTGTCTTGCGATGCAAGGTTCGGGGCGGACTCACGCCGACGGGGTACTCCCCTCCGCGAATGTCCCCCGGCCTTCGGCCTCCTCCTTGATTTCGCTGCGGGGAGTACCCCATCGACGTGAGTCTGGAGCAGGTCGGTTGAACCGGCTGGCACCACTGCTGCGCCTCCGTGCACAGGGCAGTGGGTGCTTCCCGCAGCGAAATAAAGGAGGAGCCGAAGGCGGGGGACATTCGCGGAGGGAAGTACCCGCTGTCCTGTGCACGCGCCCCG
>NZ_JAHUTH010000058.1:0-23164 GCF_025376855.1 Variovorax endophyticus | reverse complement strand
CTTCGTCATCGGCATGCTGATCGCGCCGGTGGGCATGTACATCCGCCGCCATCTCGAGGAATCGCTGCAGATCGCGCCCGAATCGGCCACCGCGCCGCGCCGCGAGAGCAGCCTCAGGATCGTCTGCTCGCAGCACGGCAAGACGGTGCTGGCCGCCATCCTCGCGCTGGTCGGCGGCACCACCGCGGCCTACGTCGTCACCTTCTACATGCCGACCTACGCGGTGCGCGAACTCGGCCTCACGCCCTCGGTGGCGCTGTTCGGCGCCGCGCTCACCGGCCTGATCTCGTTCGCCTTCGCGCCCTTCGTCGGCCTGCTGTCGGACCGCGTGGGCCGCAAGCCGCTGATCCTGTGGAGCCGCGTGTTCCTCGTGGTGCTGATCTACCCGGGCTTCCTCTGGCTCAATGCCTCGCCCACGCCCGCCGTGCTGTTCATCGTGCTCGGCGTGCTGAGCCTGGGCCTGGTGGGCCAGACCGTGCCCGGCATCACGATGCTGCCCGAGATGTTCCCGAAGCCGGTGCGCGCCAGCGGCATGTCGCTGGTCTACAGCGTGGGCGTGGCGCTGTTCGGCGGCTTCGCGCCCTTCATCAGCACCTGGCTGCTCAACGCCACCGGCAGCAAGCTCGCGCCAGCCTGGTACCTGGTCGTCATGACCCTGGTCTCGCTGCTGGGCCTGCTCTGGCTGCGCGACCACACGGGCCGCGACATCGACGCAGCCGGCGCGCACGCCTGATCTCCATCGTCTCGAACATTCCTCCCCACGATCCCTCCATGACCGCTCTCACCCACAGCACCGCCGCCACGCGGCATTTCTCGGGCACCTACGTCGAGGCCCGCGCCAAGTTCCTCGAGGCCGCGCGCGCTCGCGGCGCGGCTATCGAGTCCTTCGTCAATGAAGCGCATCGCGGCGCGCTCGGCGAGGAACTCGCGACCGACGTCGCGCTGCTCGGTGCCATCGACGCGAAGAAACTGCTGCTCGTGACCTCGGGCACGCATGGCCCCGAAGGCTTCTGCGGTTCGGGCGCGCAGGTCGCGACCCTGCACGACGAGGACCTGCTCGCGCGGCTGCAGCAGGCCGGCGTCGCGCTGCTGCTGGTGCATGCCGTCAATCCGCACGGCTTCTCGCACCTGCACCGCACCAACGAGGACAACATCGACCTCAACCGCAACCACATCGACTTCGGCGCGCCGCTGCCGGTGAACGCCGAGTACACCGACGTCGAACCGCTGGTGCTGCCCGCGAGCTGGCCGCCCACGCCGGACGACGAAGCGGCCGTGGCCGCCTACATCGACAAGCACGGCATGCGCGCCTTCCGCGCCGCCGTCACCAAGGGCCAGTACGTCTCGCCCGACGGCCTGTTCTACGGCGGCACCGCGCCTTCGTGGAGCAACAGGACCATCCGCGCGATCCTGCGCAAGTACGCGGCCTCCGCCACGCACATCGGCTGGATCGACGTGCACACGGGCCTGGGCCCCTACGGCCACGGCGAGAAGATCTACCCGGGCCGCAACACGCCCGAGGACCTGGCCATGGCCCATGCCTGGTGGGGCGCCGACGTGTTCGCGCCCTTCGCGGGCGACTCGGCCTCGGCCGACGTCTCGGGCCCGGTGATCTCGACCGCCTACGACGAATGCCCGAACGCGCGCATCGCGCCCATGGGCCTGGAGTTCGGCACCCTGCCCGACAACGAGGTGCTCACGCGCCTGCGCGCCGACACCTGGCTGCGCCGCCATCCCGAAGCCTCCGACGCGCAGAAGCGCGAGATCCGCCGCCAGCTGCGCGATGCCTTCTACTGCGACAACGACGAGTGGAAGGGCATGGTGCTGGGGCAGACGCGCGTGGTGCTGCTGCAGACGCTGCAGGGCCTGCGCAAGGCCTGAAGACGGGGCGCGTCAGCCGAAGTTCGGCGCGCGCTTCTCGCGCAGCGAGGCCACGCCCTCGCGCACGTCGGCGCCCGCGAAGCCCATGAATTCGAGCGCCAGCGAGGCGTCGAAGGTGGGCCCGGCCTGGCGCAGCCAGTTGTTGAGCGCGTACTTGGTCAGGCGGATCGCGCTCTGGCTGCCGGCCGCGAGGCGGTCGGCCACCTCGTAGGCGCGCGGCAGCAGTTCCGCGTCTTCGACCGCCAGCGACACCAGGCCGATGCGCTCGGCCTCCTCGCCGCTGACCGGCTCGCACAGCAGCAGGTGGTACTTGGCCTTCGCCATGCCGCACAGGAGCGGCCAGACGATCGCCGCATGGTCGCCAGCCGCCACGCCCAGGCGGGTGTGGCCGTCGACGATCTTCGCGCCGCGCGTGGCGATCGAGATGTCGGCCAAGAGGCCCGCCACCAGCCCCGCGCCCACGGCCGGGCCGTGCATCGCGCTCACGATCGGCTTGTCGCAGTTGATGATGTTGTAGACCAGGTCGCGCGCCTCGCGCCACACGCGCTGGCGGATCGCGTCGTCGGCCGTCATGTCCTGCACCATGCCGAGGTCGCCGCCGCCCGAGAAGCCCATGCCCTCGCCGCGCAGCACGGCGCAGCGCACCGAGTCGTCGGCCGAGACGTCGCGCCAGATCTCGGCCAGTTCGCGATGGCCGTCGTGGCCGGCCGTGGGCAGCTTGCCGTTGGTCGCGCGCATCTGGATGTCGAGCACGGTGCCGTTGGCGCCGCGGCGCGTGATGGCGAGGGTCTGGTAGCGGGCGTAGTCCATGGTCTTTCCTGTCTCCGGTGCGCGCCGGTCGCGCACGCTCGTTGTTCTTTCAGCGCTGCGCCGCCACCTCGCGGCAGCGCTTCACGTTGGCATCGAGCCGCGGCGCGAGCCCGGGCTCGCAGACATCGCCCGCGGGATCGAGCCGGCACAGGCCGACCACCACGTAGTCCATCACGGCGTCGGTGCACATCGGGTACTTGGCAAGCTGCGGGTTGGCCCTGGACTTGAAGCCCCAGCGCTCCGAGAACTCGATGGTGCGCGCCATCGCGCCATGGAAGAACTCGCGGTTCCTCGAGGCGATGGCGGCCTCCATGCGCGGCAGCTCCTCGTTGAGGTAGCCGACCGATTCGAGCGGGAAGTCGGCCGGGTTCTGCGACTGCGCGCAGGCGAGCGAGGCGCCCAGCAGCAGCGGCAGCAGGCAGGCGGCGCGCGGCAGGCGCGGATGCGTCGTCGAGGAAGGTGCGGTGCGTGGCATGGCCGTCGATTCTGCAACGTTTGCTGACAGCTTTGCTTTTGTCCGATGCGCCGGCGCCACGCGGGAAGCCCCTAACGCCCCTTCTTCTGCTTGTCGAACTTGCGCCAGTACTGGAACTCGTCCTCGTGCACCTCGAGGTCGACCTCGGACACGCGCGCCTGCAGCCGCTCCTGCACGTCGGCCACGGCCTTGTTGTAGATCGTGGGGCCGACCTCCTCGAGGAAGAAGCCGAGCAGCGCGCCGGCGGCGACGTTGCCGATCGGCTCCTCCATGTTCTCGCGGAAATAGCGCTCGATCGAGGTGATGGCCTGCTGGCGCAGCTCGCGCGAAATCTCGATGGTCATGCGGCGGGGTCCTTGCTGGATGCTCGAATGGGGCATTGTGCCGATGCGTGGAGAATCGGGGCCCCGGCCGCGGCACGAACGCGGCCGCCGCCGTCCCACAACCGAACCGATCGATCCCATGGCCCGTCCCTCCCGCCAGCCCCGCATGCTCGAACGCGGCATCCTCTGCCTGCTCATCGGCGCCGCCGTGCTGCTGGGCCCGCACTTCCTGCAGGGCACGCGGTGGTTCGAGATGGTGGCGGGCGCCTCGGTGGTGGGCTGGTTCGCGCTCGCGCTGGGCGCGGCGCTGGTGGTGGTCGAGCTGGTGAAGCGCGGCAAGGATTCGCAACGGCGCTGAGCCGCGCGCCGCTCAGCGCCGCAGCTTCTTGACCAGTTCGACGACCGCGAGCACCACCGCGCCCGCGACGATGCCGACGCCGGCATTGACCAGCATCGAACCCAGCGTGCCGAACACGCCCGAGGTCGCGGCCCAGGCCTCGACCGCATGGCCGAGCGCGGGCACGCCGTGCACCAGGATGCCGCCGCCGACCAGGAACATCGCGGCGGTGCCGGCGATCGACAGGCCCTTCATGAGCCAGGGCGCGCCCGCGAGGAGCGCGCGGCCCACGCCGCGCGCGGCGGCGCTGTCGCGCTGGCTCAGGTAGAGGCCCGCGTCGTCGAGCTTCACGATGCCGGCCACCAGGCCGTAGACGCCGATCGTCATGATCAGCGCGATGCCCACCAGCACGCTGAGCTGGGTGGTGAAGGGCTGGCCCTGCACGGTGCCCAGCGTGATCGCGATGATTTCGGCCGAGAGGATGAAGTCGGTGCGCACCGCGCCCTTGATCTTGTCCTTCTCGACCGCCACCACGTCGACCGCGGCGTCGGCCACGGCCTGCTCGTGGCGCGCGGTGTCGGCCGCGTGTTCCTCCTTGTGCAGGAACTTGTGGGCCAGCTTCTCGCAGCCCTCGAAGCACAGGAAGGCGCCGCCCACCATCAGCAGCGGCGTGACCAGCCAGGGCAGCCAGGTGCCGATGGCCAGCGCGGCCGGCACCAGGATCGCCTTGTTGACCAGCGAGCCCTTGCACACGGCCCAGACCACGGGCAGTTCGCGATCGGCCTTGACGCCGGTGACCTGCTGCGCGTTGAGCGCGAGGTCGTCGCCGAGCACCCCGGCCGTCTTCTTGGCGGCGACCTTGGTGAGGACCGAGACGTCGTCGAGCACGGTCGCGATGTCGTCGAGCAGCAGGAGCAGGCTGGAGGCCATGGATGGGCGAAAGGAAAATGAAAGGCGCGAGCTTAGCCGCAGCCGTGTGCAGGGCCCGTGAATATCCGCACGTACAGCGCCCGTGCCCTGGGGCACGGCCGCCGTATGTACGCCGAAAGCAGTCGGCCGAAGCCGCTACGCCGTCAAAGCGCGCTCAGCGCAATGGCCAGCATGGTGGCCAGCGAGACGCCGAACACCGCGAGGCCGACGACGCGGCGGCGGTGCGTGAGCAGCCACAGCGCCACGCCCGAGAGCGACAGGAAGATCAGGCTGCCGGCCAGCGTGTCGACCAGCAGGATCCACGCGAGCGGCATGCCGCCGCCCTTGTGCATGTTGGTGAGGGTGGCGACGAGGCCGTTGCGCGTGGTGGCGACGCCCACCGAGCGGTTGCCCTGCCAGTAGTCGGCCTGCACGATCTCGTTCGGGCCGCCGAAGTTGAAGGTCCAGTGCGCGGGCTGGGTCAGCGCGGGCGCCTCGGGATCGGCCTTGCGGTCGACCCAGGCCACCGGCTTCGCGGGCTCGATGCGCGTGGAGCGCGGCGGGCCGTCGGTGCGCAAGGCCTGCTGCAGCCAGGCGGCCATGGCCTCGGGCGTGGCCGGTGCCGGTTCGGGCAGCGCGAGCTGGGCCCGGCTGCGTTCCTGCGATTGCGGCAGCTTCAGCACGTTGCGGTGGTTGAGCCAGATGCCGCTGAAGCCGAACAGCAGCCCGAGCACCGCGCCCCAGAGGCCGAACCAGCCATGGGTGCGGCGGATCCACTGCACGGCGAGCGTGCGGCGCTGGTGCGATTGCACCCGGCGGGCGTGGCCCGGGGCGTGTCCGGCGTCCATGTCAGGCCACGTCGCGCTTCAAGCGGATTTCTTCGATCCGCACGCTGCCGAGCTGCGTGGTCTTGGCGGTCTTCATCTCGCGCTTGAAGCCGGCCAGTTCGTGGAAGCGCATCGCGCGGTCGTTGCGGATCGGCACCCAGATGGTGACGGTGGTGCAGCCCTCTTCCTCGAGGCCTTCGCGCGCGGCGTCCCAGAGGGCGACGCCGATACCCTTGTCCCAATGCTCGGGACGCACGTAGAGGGCCCAGATCTCGCCCGCGGTGGACGGCGTCTTGGGGTCGCGCGAGCGGTCGAAGCCGACGAAGCCGACGACCTTGCCGTCGAGCTCGGCCACATGGACCTGCGGTTCGCTGAACTCGATGGCTTCGCGCCACTTGGCCTCGCGCGAGGCGAGCGCCAGCGCGCGCAGCTCCTCTTCGGGCAGGATGCCTTCGTAGGCGGCCTTGGCGGCGGCGGCGTGGACTTCTGCG
This sequence comes from Variovorax endophyticus, assembly GCF_025376855.1. NCBI lineage: Bacteria > Pseudomonadati > Pseudomonadota > Betaproteobacteria > Burkholderiales > Comamonadaceae > Variovorax > Variovorax endophyticus. The sequence goes on along the minus strand of NZ_JAHUTH010000058.1, from coordinate 17,111 downwards.
ATGGCCTTGGCATCGCGCATCGTGGCGGGGCGAACTTCGTGGTCGGACATGAATGCGGGAAAAACGGATGGAACCGCCTATTGTCGCCGCACCGCTAAACTCCCAGCCCATCACCGCAGCAGCTCAGGAGAAACCTCATGGCCAAGGGTCAGCAACGTTCCAACAAGGAAACCAAGAAACCGAAGAAGGACACCTCCCCGCCGAAGGCCCCGGCACTCGGCGGCGAGCCGGTGCGCGCGGTCGTCACCACGGCGGTGATTCCGCGCGGCAAGCTCAAGAACAAGTGATCCGCCACCCGTGAGCGACGCGCCGGCCTCGCCGCCCTCCCCCACCGCGCCCCCGGCCCAGCCGCGCAATCCGCTGCACGGGCTGACGCTCGAGGCCATCGTGACGGCGCTGCACGCGCACTACGGCTGGCAGCAGCTGGGCGAACTGGTGCCGGTGCGCTGCTTCACGCACGAACCCAGCGTGGGTTCGAGCCTGCGCTTCCTGCGCAAGACGCCGTGGGCACGCGAGAAGGTCGAGAGCCTCTACCTCTTCATGCTGCGCGAGCAGCGCCGCCAGGGCACGCCGACGCCGCGGCCATGAAGGTCCGCCTCGAGCCCTCGGGCCTGATCTTCGAGACCGAGGCCGGCACCAGCGTGCTGAAGGCGGCCGAGGCGGCCGGCATCGAGATGCCGAGCTCGTGCCGCAACGGCACCTGCCGCACCTGCATCTGCCAGTTGCTCGAGGGCGAGGCGCGCCACACCATCGAATGGCCCGGCCTGAGCGCCGAGGAAAAGGCCGAGCGCTGGATCCTGCCCTGCGTGGCCGAGGCGCTCGGCGACATCGCCATCGACGCGCCGCAGGCCTTCTCGCTGTTCGACGACGCCTGACTCAGCCGCGCACGGCCGGCGCCGCCACCACCAGCCGGTCGCGCCGCGCCAGCGAGGGGAAGAGCCTGAACCAGGTCAGCGCGACCAGCATCGTGCCGACGCCGCCCACCACCACCGAGCCCACCGGCCCGAGCAGCGCCGCGGTGGCGCCCGACTCGAATTCGCCGAGCTGGTTGCTGGCACCGATGAAGATCGAGTTGACCGCGCTGACCCGCCCGCGCATGGCATCGGGCGTCTCGAGCTGCACCAGCGTCTGGCGGATCACCACGTTGACCATGTCGGCGCCGCCCGAGACCGCGAGCGCGATCAGCGAGACGATGAAGCTGCGCGAGAGGCCGAACACCACCATGCACAGGCCGAACAGCGCGATCGCCATCAGCAGCGCGCGGCCCACGCGGCGCTCGATCGGCCGGCGCGTGAGCGCGATCGACATCACGAGCGCGCCCACTGCCGGCGCGCCGCGCAGCAGGCCCAGGCCCCAGGGACCGGTGTGCAGGATGTCCTTGGCATAGATCGGCAGCAGCGCCACCGCGCCGCCCAGCAGCACCGCGAACAGGTCGAGCGAGACCGCGCCGAGCACCGGCTTGCGGTTCCAGATGAAGTTGACGCCCGCGAACACCGTGCCGAGCGTGACCGGCTCGCGCGCCTTGGGCACGTAGGCATAGCGCAGCCGCAGCACCAGCGCGCAGGCCACCACGAAGAACAGCACGCTCGCGCCGTAGACCACCGCCATGCCCGCCACGAACAGCAACCCGCCGAGCGCCGGCCCGCCGATGATCGCGCCCTGCATGCCGGCCGAGCTGAAGGCCATGGCGCGCGCCAGCATGGCCGGCGGCACCAGCATCGGCGTCAGCGCCTGCTGGGCCGGCATCTGGAACGCGCGCACCGCGCCCAGCACCAGCGACAGGCCCAGCAGCAGCGCACGGCTGTCCTGGCCGCGCAGCACCGCGAGCAGCAGCGCCAGCGCCACCAGCCCCTGCACCGCGAAGCAGGCCGCGACGATGCGCCCGCGGTGGTGGCGGTCCACCACATGGCCCGCGAGCAGCGCCAGCAGCAGCGCCGGCACGAACTGGTAGAGCCCGACCAGGCCCAGGTCCCAGGCGCTGCCCGTCAGGTCGTACATGTGCCAGCCGATGGCCACCAGCAGCATCTGCGAGGCGGCGGTGCCGAACAGGCGTGCCACCCACATCTGCATGAACGGGCGTTCGCGCGTGAGATCGGAAAAACTCGGTGGGGACGGCACCGCGACGGCGGCGGCATCGAGGGGAGAGGAAGCGGAGGCTGGGGAGCCAGTGGCGGGGCCGGACATCCGTCCGAGGATAGCCCACCCACCATGAGCCGCGCATGAGGGCCCGCGCGGCGCGCTTCTACACTCGGGCCCTCCCATGGTCCCCCCGCCCCCGCTGCAACCCGTTCACGAAGACGCCCACCTGCTGGTGCTCGACAAGCCCGCCGGCCTGCTGTGCGTGCCCGGCCGCGGCGAGGACAAGCAGGACTGCCTGAGCGCGCGCGCCCAGCGCCAGTGGCCCGATGCGCTGATCGTGCACCGGCTCGACATGGCGACCAGCGGCCTGGTGCTGATGGCGCGCGGCCCCGAGATGCAGCGCGCGCTTGGCGACGCCTTCGCCACGCGCCGCGTCGACAAGCGCTACGAGGCGGTGGTCGACGGCCTGCTGCCCGTGGACGCGGAATGGGCCCGCATCGATGCGCCCTTGATGGCCGACTGGCCGCGCCGCCCGCTGCAGAAGATCGACCCGGCCGGCAAGCCCAGCCTCACGCGCTGGCGCGCGCTGGGCGGCATCGACGGCGAGGCGCCCTGCAGCTACCTGCTGCTGGAACCGCTCACCGGCCGCTCGCACCAGTTGCGCGTGCACCTCGCGTCGATCGGCCATCCGATCCTCGGCGATGCGCTCTACGGCAGTCCCGAAGTGCAGGCGCGCGCGCCGCGCCTGCTGCTGCATGCGAGCGCGCTGGGCTTCGAGCACCCGGCCACGGGCGAGCGCATGCGCTTCGCGAGCCGGCCCGATTTCGGGCCGCGCTTCGAGGCGTTGCGGGAGGCGGGAGAAGGCTCGGAGTGAGCGTCGGGAATCGGCGGGATTCGAAGCGGTGGCGCGGCGTTCTTCTCAGCCGCCCTTGACCACCAGCACCGGCACCATCGAGTCCTGCAGCACACGCTGCGTCACGCTGCCGAGCAGCAGCTTCTCGATGCCGCTGCGGCCGTGCGAACCCATCACGATCAGGTCGGCCGCGATGGCGATGGCCGTGTCCACGATGCCTTCGTGCACCACGTGGCCGTCGATCACGCGCTGGTCGCTGTGCAGGCCTTCGGCCGCCAGCGCGGCCACGCCGCGCGCGAGCGCCGCATTGGCGCTCGAGGTGGCCGCGGCGAGGTACTCGTTCTGGCCCAGCGCATAGTCCGCGCCCACGCCGATGAAGGGGTAGTTGTCGATCACGTGGATCAGGGTGATGCGGCTTCCGAAGGCCAGCGCCAATCCGCTGGCCTTGCTGACCGCGAGCATGGAAGTTTCGGAGCCGTCGATGGGGACCAGGATGTGATTGAACATGGCGGACCTCGCTTTCTTCGTTCGCAGGCAGACAGGGTCCAGTCCACGGGCCGTATGAGATGGCCGAAGACCGGGCCCCGAATTTAACCGCAAGGCCGCGACACAACTGTAGGACGCCTCCCAGCCAGGGAAATCGCGGATACCGCGCTCGCGCGGCCCGCGTCCGCAGGCCGCGCGGTGCCTCGCGGCGCGGGTTTCAGTCGCCCTGAAAACCCTGGGCGCGGCAGGTGATCACCAGCGTGTCGCGCCAGCCCGTGCCGTTCTCCTCGAGCGGCTGGATCGGCGTCGATTCGTGGATCACGCGCGCATCGTCGAGCAAGAGCAGCGTCCACGGCTCGGTCATGGTGAAGCGCTCGCCGCGCCGCCCGTTGGCCTCGAACACGCGCGTCTCGCCGCCCTTGATGTCGTGGCGGCCCACCAGCGCCACCGCCACCAGGTCCACGCCGTCGCGGTGCGCGCCCTCGGGCGTGGGCCGGCCGATGCCGCCCGCGGTGTCGATGCGGAACTGGTGCGCTTCCACGTACCAGCGCTGCGCGCCGCGCAGCTGGCTCGCCGCTTCGCCGAGCTTCACGATCAGCCGCTGCCAGGCCGGCTGCGCGATCGTGGCCGCGAGCATCGGCGCGAACCAGCGCTGCATGCCGCCATGCAGCGCGTTGTATTCGACCGGCTGCCAGTGCGCGCGGCGCGGCACCTGCTGCATCGCCTCGCCGTCGACGGTGAAGCATTCGTGGCGCCGCGTGCGGTAGCGGCCACCGTCCTTCAGGTATTCGTCGGGCGGAAGATCGTTCCAGTCGGCATGCAGCGCCTCGAGCTGCGCGACCGGCAGGCCGAGCCAGTCGCCCACGGCCTGGGGCCCAAGCACCGCGTAGCCCTGGTCGCGCAGTGCGGCCGGCAGTTCCGCGGGGTGGATGAAGGGTGGATCGAAGGCCGGGGTGGTCACGACGCCGTGACCTTCACGTCTTTCCAGAACGCGACGCGGTCGCGGACCATGTCGGCCTCGGGCTTGGGGTCGGCGTAGTACCAGGCGGCGTCGGTGTTGAGTTCGCCGTTGACCAGCAGCGAGTAGTAGCTCGCGGTGCCCTTCCAGGGACAGGTGGTCTTGTGGTTGCTGAAGGTCACGACGTCGCGGTTGAGCGACGAGATGGGGAAATAGTGGTTGCCCTCGACGAGGACGGTGTCGTCGCTTTCGGCGATGGTGGCGCCGTTCCAGGTGGCTTTCATTTGGGTTTGGGTCTCCGACTGAAGGGATTTGTTTGGCCGGAGGGGTATTGTGACTGTTTGGTTTCTGGTGTTTTGTTGGGGTGGTTTTTGGGTTGCTCTTCTTGCTGAGGCTGTTGGCCGGGTCTCGCCCCGGCGGGCGAGTCACTTTCTCTTGTCTCGCCAAGAGAAAGTAACCAAAGAGAAGGCGACCCCACTGTCTGTGTCCCTCCGCTTCGCTACGGGCAACCTGCGGTGCTCGGAGAAAGCGGGGGTCCGCAGAACTCGCTGCGCTGCGCTCCGCTCAGACAGCTGCGGCCCTTATCCCGCTTTCTCCTGCGCTCCTCGGCACAGCCAGAGGGGATGAGGGTCAACGCGCCATGGCGCGTCCTTGTGTGTGGGATGTGCGGGCGCGCAAGCCTTGGATCTTTCACCAAGGCCGAGCAACGCGAAGGCCCGTTGGGCCTGCCCGGCCGAGCGCAGCGATGGCCCGAGTCACTCCCCTCTGGCTGCGCCGAGGAGCGCAGCGTTTCGCGGATCAGGGCTCGCAGCTGTTTGAGCGAAGCGAGTTCTGCGAGACCCCGCGAAACGCGAGCACCGCAGGTTGCCCGCAGCTTCGCTGCGGGTCGCAGACAGTGGGGTCGCCTTTTCTTTGGTTACTTTCTTTTGGCGAGACAAAAGAAAGTGACTCGCCCGCCGGGGCGAAATCCCGGCTCCTGCCTCAGCAAGAAAAGGACCTTCAAAAAGGGACCGTCAAGCCCCCAACCAATGCACGCTAAACAACCTCTCCGAATCCACCCAAACCGCCCCAGGCCGAAACCCCGCTTTAACGGCCAAAGCACGAAACCCATCCACGGTGAACTTGTGCGAGTACTCCGTATGAATGGTCTCCCCTTCCTCGAACCCAAACGACTCGCCATTCACTGAAACGCTCTGAGCCCGCCGACTCACCAGATGCATCTCGATCCGCCGCAGAGGCGCATTGAAGAACGCCGCGTGCGTGAACCCATCGAGATCGAAGTCCGCATCCAATTCGGCATTGGCCCGCCGCAACAGATTGAGATTGAACGCAGCAGTCACCCCTTGGGCATCGTTGTAGGCCGCATGCAACCGCGCCGGATCCTTCACCAGATCCACCCCGATCAGCATCCCCCCACCACGCAACATCCGAGCCGCCAATTGCAGAAAGGCCAGCGCCTCGTCAGGCTCGAAGTTCCCCAACGTAGACCCCGGAAAGAACCCCACCCGTCGCCCCGCCCCGGGCATCGGCGCAGGCAACACCAGCGGCATCGTGTAGTCGGCAGCAATCGGCTGCACGGCCAACTCCGGATAGTCCGCACGCAATCGCGCAGCAGCCCCTTCCAGATACTCGCCCGAGATATCGATAGGCAGATAACGCTTCGGCGACTCGAGCGCATCGAGCAGCAAGCGGATCTTGGTCAACGACCCCGCCCCGAACTCCACGATCTCCGCATTCGGCCCGATCTGCTTCGCGATCTCCCCCGCGCATTCGCCGAGGATGCGCAGCTCGGTGCGCGTCGGGTAGTACTCGGGCAGATCGCAGATCTGATCGAACAGCTGCGAGCCGACGACGTCATAGAAGAATTTCGGCGAGATGCTGCGCGGCGTGCGCGCCAGCCCCGCCTGCATCTCGCGCGCGAACTCGGACAACGGCGCGGACGTGGCGGGCGCCACGACGGCGGGACGCTTCTTCGACGAGAACGGCAGCGAAGAAGAAGGGGAAGAAGCAGAAGCAGTCGAAGCTGCCGCGGGAATGGGAGCGAATGGGCGCATGGTCAGAGATCCTTCGCGAGCCGCAGGCCGGTGAATTGCCAGCGCGCGGCCGGCGGGAAGAAGTTGCGATAGCTGGGGCGTGCATGGCCCTCGGGCGTGGCCACGCTGCCGCCGCGCAGCACGAGCTGGCCCACCATGAACTTGCCGTTGTATTCGGCCGCGACGCCGGGCAGCGGCTTGAAGCCCGGATAGGGGTCGTACGAGGAACGCGTCCATTGCCACACATGGCCGGTCATCTGCGAGATGCCCTCGGCGCCGAACGCAGCCTCCCACTCGAATTCGGTCGGCAACCGCGTGCCGGCCCACTCGGCATACGCGGCGGCCTCGTAGAAACTCAGTTGCGATACCGGCGCCTCGGGCTCGATCGGCCGCACGCCGTGCAGGCCGAACACATGCCAGCCGCCGGCATTGGCCGACGAGGCGCCCAGGCGCGGATCGTCGGGCGCGAGCCAGTAGGCCGGATGGCACCAGCCCTGCGACTGCACCGCGGCCCAGCCGTCGGACAGCCACAGCTCGGGCCGCCGATAGCCGCCATCGGCGATGAACTGGGCATAGTCGCCGCAGCTCACGAGCCGGTCGGCGATCGCATGGGGCTGCAGCAGCGCGCGATGGCGCGGGGTCTCGTTGTCGAACGAGAAGCCCGCGCCGTCATGGCCGATGTCGACCAGGCCGCCCTCGTGCGGCAGCCAGCGCACGGCGGGCGGCACCGCGGCCAGCCGCAGCGCGGGGCCGCCGGCGGGCTTGTAGGCGGGCAGCAATGGGTTGCACGACAGCGCATGCAGGATGTCGGTGAGCAACAGCTCCTGGTGCTGCTGCTCGTGGTTCAGGCCCAGCGTGACGATGGGCTCGAGCGTGGCCCATGCGGCCCCGGCCTCGTCGCTGTCGAGGAAGGCCAGCACGGCCGCGTCGACATGACGGCGGTAGGCATGCACCTCGTCGAGCGAAGGCCGCGTGAGCAGGCCGCGCTGCGGGCGCGGATGACGCGGGCCCAGGGCCTCGTAGTAGGAATTGAAAAGGTAATGTAAACGCCTGTCGAAGGGCTGGTAGCCGCTGGCATGCGGCTGCAGCAGCACGGTTTCGAAGAACCAGGTGGTGTGCGCGAGATGCCACTTGGTCGGGCTCGCGTCGGGCATCGACTGGATGCACTGGTCTTCGGCGGAAAGCGGTGCGGCAAGCGCGAGGCTGGCGGCGCGCACGGAGCGGAACTGCTCTCGCACGGTGCCGGCTGCCGGCGTGATCGGCCGGGAAAGCGTCATGGGATCTCCAGTCGCGGGTCAACGAAGTTTGTAGCCGATGCTTCCGCCGGCGGCGCGTAGGACAAGGGCCCGCCCCCTGGCGCAGGCTGTCCCTCCTCGCGCCATCCGACGGCGGGTCGGCCACTTTGGCACAAGATGGCTTCGCGTGCAGGGCGCTGCGTATCATCCGTTCGATGCAAACGACCAACTCCCCAGGCCGCCCGCGCGTCGTCATCGTCGGCTGCGGTTTCGGCGGGCTCGAAGCGGCTCGCAAGCTGCAAGGCGCCGATGTCGACGTGACGGTGATCGACCGCACCAACCACCACCTGTTCCAGCCACTGCTCTACCAGGTGGCGACCGCCGGGCTGGCGGCGCCGTCGATCGCGGCGCCGGTGCGCGGGCTGTTCCGCGGCCAGGCCAACATCACCTCCCTGCTCGGCGAGGTCACGGCCATCGATCCGGCCGCGCGCACGGTGCGCATGGCCGACGGCAACCCGGTGCCCTACGACCACCTGATCGTCGCGGCCGGTGCCACCCACAGCTATTTCGGGCACGACGAATGGTCGGCCAATGCGCCGGGCCTCAAGACCCTGGCCGATGCCTTCGAGATCCGCCGCCGCGTGCTGCTGTCCTTCGAGACCGCCGAGCTCACGACCGACGAACAGCACCGCCGCGCGCTGCTGACCTTCGTGGTGATCGGCGCCGGGCCCACGGGCGTGGAGATGGCGGGCACGCTGGCCGAGATCGCCAAGCACACGCTGGCGGGCGAGTTCCGCCACATCGATCCGGCGAGCGCGCAGGTGCTGCTGGTGGAAGGCGGGCCGCGCGTGCTGCAGGCGATGCCCGAGGGCCTGAGCCAGAAGGCGCTCGAGCAGCTCGAGAAGCTCGGCGTCGAGGTACGGCTCAACGCGCGCGTGACCGCGATCGACGAAACCGGCCTCGAGGTGCAGACCGGCGGCGGCGCCGACGGCACGCCCGCGCAGAGCTATCGCATCGACAGCAGTTGCGTGGTGTGGGCCGCGGGCGTGGCGGCCTCGCCGCTGGGTCGCATGCTCGGCGCCGCCACCGGCGTCGAATGCGATCGCGCGGGCCGCATCAAGGTCGAGCCCGACCTGAGCCTCGCGGGCCATCCCGAGATCAGCGTGGTCGGCGACCTCGCGGCCGCGATGAGCCATGCGCCCGGCAAGGCGCCGCGGCCGGTGCCCGGCGTGTCGCCCGGCGCCAAGCAGGCCGGGCGCGCCGCGGCCGCCAACATCCTGCGCCGCATCGCGGGCCAGCCCACGCAGGCCTTCCGCTACCGCGACTACGGCAACCTCGCGACCATCGGCCGCAACTCGGCCGTGGTCGACCTGGGCACGCCCTTCGGCGCGCTGCGCTTCAGCGGCCGCCTCGCGTGGCTGTTCTGGCTGTTCGCGCACGCGTACTTCCTGATCGGCTTTCGCAACCGCATCGTGGTGATGATGGACTGGGCCAGCGCCTACTGGAGCTTCCAGCGCAATGCGCGCGTGGTGGCCGACGTGAACGGCCGCAGCGAATCCTGAGCCGCGCCGCCACCGGAGGTCCCGCATGTCGCTGCTGCCCTGGATCGCGCTGCACGCCCTCATGGCACTGTTCTGGCTCTGGATCCTGCGCTGGGGCGGCGCGCACTGGCTCGAGGGCAGCTTCGCCTCCGGCTTCCTCGTGAGCATCTTCGCGCCGCGCTGGAGCGAGGAAGGCCTGCGCATGTTCGCGCTGCTGATGCTGATCGTGTGCGGCATCAGCTTCGTGCTCGGGCTGTTCATGCCCGGGCTGCGCTGCTGGTACGGCGGCGCCTGCTGAGCGCCGCCGTCCGCTCTCGGCTGCGGGCGCTCAGGTCCCGACCACGCCGCCGTCGTTCTTCGTGATCGCCACCGTCGCCGAGCGCGGCCGGCCCGCGCCGTCGGGCCACTTCGACACCGCGAGCGGACGCTCGGGATCGCTGCGCTCGTTGGCCGGCTCGCCCGGATGCTGGATGTTGATGAACAGCGTGCGCAGGTCGGGCGTGGCCGTGAGGCCGGTGATCTCGCAGCCGGCCGGGCCGAGCAGGAAGCGGCGGATCTCGCCCTGGGTCGGATCGCAGGCCAGCATCTGGTTGTTCGGCAGGTTGGCGTACTCGCCCTTGCCGAGCGTGGAGGTCGAGACGTCGGTCTGGATCCACAGCACGCCGCGCGCATCGACCATCAGGCCGTCGGGGCTGCCGAAGGCGTCGCCCTTGACGTTGCCCTGCGCTTCCCAGCGCGACTGCTTCGGGTCGCCCGCGAGCACCAGGTGGTTCCACGCGAACCTGGTGCCGTCGAGGTCGCCCTGCTCCTTCCAGCGGATGATCTGGCCCATGGTGTTGTTGGAGCGCGGATTGGCCGCGTCCATGAACGGCTGGCCGGCACCGCCGCGGTTGCTGTTGTTGGTCAGCGTGCAGTAGACCTCCTTGGTCAGCGGATCGACGGTGGTCCACTCCGGGCGGTCCATCCTGGTCGCGCCCAGCAGGTCGCTGGCCTGGCGCGACTTGATCAGCACGTCGCCCTGGCTCGCGAAGCCCTTGTCGGCCACGAGTCCGTTCTTGCCCTGCACCAGCGGCAGCCATTCGCCGCTGCCGTCGACGTCGAAGCGCGCCACGTAGAGCGTGCCGTGGTCGAGCAGCTCGCGGTTGGCGGCCGCGCCGCCGGGCTTCACCGCGTCGCGGCTCACGAACTTGTAGATGTACTCGAAGCGCGAGTCCTCGCCCATGTAGATGACGGCGCGGCCGTCGGCGGTCAGCGCGGTGGCCGCGCCCTCGTGCGCGGCGCGACCCAGCGCGGTGCGCTTGCGCGGCGTGGAAGCCGGGTCCCGCGGATCGATCTCCACCACCCAGCCGTAGCGATTGGGCTCGTTCGGGTTCTTCGCCACGTCGAAGCGCGGCTCGTGCTCGTGCCAGCGGTACTTGGCGCCGTTGCCCTTGCGGATGCCCCAGCGCTTCTGGTGCGCGTCGGGCGACTCGGGGCCCTCGAAGTAGTCGGCGAAGTTCTCCTCGCAGGTCAGGTAGGTGCCCCAGGGCGTCTGGCCGTTCGCACAGTTGTTGAAGGTGCCGAGCACCTGCGTGCCGCCGGGGTCGGCCGCCGTGCGCAGCATCGGATGGCCGGCGGCCGGGCCGCTCAGCGTCATCGGCGTGAGCGCGGTCACGCGGCGCGCGAAGCGCGAGGGCAGCAGTTGCGACCACTTCGCGCCGTCGCGCTGCAGCTCGATCACCGACACGCCATGCGCGTTCATCGACTTGCGCACCTTCTCGCGAGTCCAGGTCTTCATGCCGTCGGTGTGCAGCAGGCCGTCGTCGACGTACTCGTGGTTCAGCACCAGCAGGCCGCGGTTCGAGCCCTCGAGCGGGAAGAAGGCCATGCCGTCGTGGTGCATGCCGGCCTGCAGCGCCTGGTCGTCGGCCGAGTTGGAGCCGTCGGTCCTGAAGGCGGGCATGCTGCCGGCGACGCCGGTGGGATCGCCCCAGCGGTAGAGCACCTGCGCGCTGTAGCCCTCGGGCACCACCACCTGGTCGACCGCGGCCATCGCGATGCCCTTGAAGCCGATCGCGCGGCCCAGGCCGGCAACCGCGCCACCGCCGCCGGCGGCGGTCGAGGCACAGCCCGCGAGCGGGCCGAACAGCCCCGCCACCGCGGCCGCGAGGCCGCCGCGCACGAGCACGCGGCGCGCCGGATCGGACACCTCGTGGATCGTGGGGTTGGCGCTGGGGTTGGAGTCCTCCATCCGGTCGAAATTCTTGGCCATGTCGTCGTTCTCTGCGCTGCGTGGGTTGCAAGAACCCCGGATGCTCTGCGCGCCGCATGAATCTCGCGTGACATGGGCCGCGCCCGACCCGAAGGCACTCAGAACGACGAGAAGAAGTTGTCGCTCCAATGCGATTCGCGTCGCTGCCGGCGCCACTCCCAGGGCGGCGTGGGCTTGGTGTCGGCCCACAGCCCGGCGCGCTGCGCGCGGGCGCCGTCCTGCAGCCGGAACAGGTCGCCGCCGCGCTTGCTCGCGATGCCGTGGTAGTCGTAGACCCAGGCCCAGCCCTCCGACACCATGCGCCGGCCCGCGTCCTCGCCGTTGCACGACACGTCGGCCACGGTGCGGCCGTAGCGGTCGGTGTCGCGCGCGGTGATCTGCGCCTTCTCCGCATAGCACAGCCGGCTCAGCGCCTGGCGGCTGCGCTGGCCGTAGGGCTGCGCCTTCTCGGGCGCGTCGATGGCGGCGATGCGCACCTTGACCTGTTCGTAGGCGCCGCTGCGGCCGCAGCGCGCGGTCAGCGTGTCGCCGTCGCTGACGCCGACGACGAGGCAGTTGCGGGAGGAAGCGGCCGAGGCCAGCAGGGGAAAGGCGAGGAGGACGGGAAGGAGTGCGCGCGGGTGCATGAAGAAGGAAGACGGGTCGCAAGCGGCGACGACGCATCGAGGCTAAGGGATTCCCGCGCCGCCCGCGCCCGGTACACAGACTTTTTCCTTCCCGTGCCCGCCCGCCGCCCGCACCGCGGGGCGCGGACCCCGAAGGCTCAGGCGTTCTCGGCTTCCTGCAACAGGCGCCACATGACCTTGCCGCTGCCGCTCTTGGGCAGTGCGTCGACGAACTGCACCTGGCGCGGGATCTTGTAGACCGCCATGTTCTCGCGGCACCAGTCGATGATCTGCTGCGCGGTCGTGTCCTTGTGGGTGGGTCGCAGCACCACCACGGCCTTGACCGATTCGCCGCGGTAGGCGTCCTTGGTCGAGATCACGCAGGCTTCCTGGATCGCCGGGTGGCGGAACATCAGCAGCTCGACCTCGGCCGGCCAGACCTTGAAGCCGCTGGCGTTGATCATGCGCTTCAAGCGGTCGGTGATGAAGAAGTAGCCCTCCTCGTCCATGCGGCCCATGTCGCCCGAGCGGAAGAAGCGCTTGCCCTCGAACTCGACGAAGGCCGCGGCCGTGGCCTCGGGCCGCTTCCAGTAGCCCTGGAACACCTCGGGGCCGTGGATGATGATCTCGCCCGATTCGCCCGGCGGCAGTTCCTTCAGCGTGTCGGGGTCGACCACGCGCGCATCGGTGCTCATGAACGGGATGCCCAGGCACTGCTGCTTGGGATGGTCGGCCGGGTTCGAGTGCGAGGGCGCGGCCGTCTCGGTGAGGCCGTAGCCTTCCTGGTACTTGAGGCCGAACTGGTCCTGCAGCCGCTGCGCCACCGCCTGCGGCATGGCCGCGCCGCCGCCGCCGATGTAGCTGAGGCTCGAGAGGTCGTAGCTCGCGAAGTGCGGGCTCGCCATGAGGTCGATCACCATGGTCGGGATGTTGGTCCAGCTCGAGACCTTCCAGCGCGAGATCAGGCGCCCGGCCACGTCGCGGTCCCAGCGCGGCATGATGACCAGCGTGGCGGCCGCGAGGATCGCGGTGTGCATCATGCTGACCACGCCGGTGATGTGGAACATCGGCACCACGGCCAGCACCACCACCTCGGAATGCGCGCAGCCCCACAGCACGCCCGACAGGGCGTTGTGCATCAGGCTCGAATGGTGGTGGATGCAGCCCTTGGGCAGGCCGGTGGTGCCGCTGGTGTAGGGCAGCAGCGCCATGTCGTTGGCGCCCACCACGTGCTCGGGCACCGGGTGGCTGCTCTCGAGCGCCTCGGTCCAGGCCATGACCTCGCCGCCGGCCAGCGCGGGCAGCGGATGGCGGGTGCCGAGCCAGTCGACCCAGGCGGGCGCGGGCGCGTCGTCGCCGGTCACGCCGGGATCGAAGGCGTCGGTGAACTGGGTCACGATCAGCCTCGACAGGCGTTCGCCCTCGGGCAGCGCGTCGCTGGCCTTGGCCAGCTCGGCGGCGAGGTCGCCGGTAGTGATCGCCACCTTGGCATCGGCGTCGGTGATGTAGTGCTTGAGCTCCTCGGCCCGGTTCATCGGGTTGACCGGCACCACCACGGCATTGGCGCGCAGGATCGCGAAATGCGCGATCACCAGCTGCGGGCAGTTCTGCATGTCGAGCAGCACGCGGTCGCCGCGCTTCACGCCCAGCGCATGCAAGGTGCCGGCCAGGCGCTCGACCTGGCTCGCCAGCTCGCGGTAGCTGGTGACGCGGCCGAAGAACACCAGGGCGTTGTTGTCGGGATAGCGCTCGGCGGCGGTCTTGAGGTTGTGCCAGAGCGATACCGCGGGCACGGTGATCGAATGCGGCAGGCGTTTGGGCCAGAACTTGTGATGCGGGCGTTGTTCCAGGGTCATGGCAGGCGGGCGGAAGGGAATGGGAAATCCGGGGCGGGGCGCCTCCGGCCGGAATGCCGGGCGCGCGGGCCGCACGCCAGCCTAAGCCGAGCGCGGCGCCGCTCCCATCGGGGAAGCCCCCGGAGCGTCACCTTGGCGACGCCCTTTTTTCTACGTCGCCCGATCGCGGCCCGTCGAAACGGCCGGGGCGACAGCGCCCGCGACTACAGACGCTGCGCCCGGTTTCGGCGATACCCGGGGCTTCGCATCCCGTTCACCCATCCACCGACCACCGAAGGAGCATCTCCATGGCAGCAGAAAAGCACGCGAGCGTTCACTGGGAAGGCGCCGGCAAGACCGGCAAGGGCCAGGTCAGCACCGAGACCGGCGCGCTCAAGGACTACCCCTATGGCTTCGCCAGCCGATTCGAGGACGACCGGCGCGGCACCAACCCCGAGGAGATCGTCGGTGCCGCGCACGCGGCCTGCTTCACGATGGCCTTCGCTTTCGCGCTCGAGAAGGAAGGCCTGGCCGCCACGAAGATCGACACCCGCGCGGCCGTGCGCCTGGCCAAGGACGGCGAGGGCTTCAAGATCGACCGCATCGCGCTCGAGCTCGACGCCGCCGTGCCCAACCTCGACGAGGCGAAGTTCCAGCAGATCGCGGCAGCCGCCAAGGCCGGCTGCCCGCTGTCGAAGGCGCTCGCGAGCGTGCCCGAGATCACGCTGAAGGCGACGCTGGCCGGCTGAGCGCCTTGCCTATGATCGCCTCCTCACCAAGAACGAGGAGACGGATCATGAACAACACCCTGCGGACCGCGCTCGCGGTCCTGTCGCTGGCCGTGGGCACGGCCGCCACGGCCGCCTTTCCCGACAAGCCGATCAAGGTCGTGATCGGCTTCCCGGCCGGCGGCCCGCTCGACCAGCATGCGCGCCTGCTGACCGACAAGCTGCAGGCGGCGCTGGGCCAGCCGCTGATCGTGGACTACAAGCCCGGCGCGGGCGGCTCGGTGGGCGCCGACGCGGTCGCCAAGAGCCCGGCCGACGGCTACACGCTGATGCTCGCGAACACCGGCGTGGCCGTGATCAATGGCGCGCTCTACAGCAAGCTGCCCTACGACACGCAGCGCGACTTCGCGCCGATCGCGCGCACCGCGATGCAGCCGCTGGCGCTGCTGGTCACGCCGAAGCTGCCGGTGCAGAACCTCAGGCAGTTCATCGACTACGCGAAGGCGCGGCCGGGCCAGGTCAACTACGGCTCGGCCGGCAACGGCGGCATCAGCCACCTGGTGCCCGAGATGTTCAAGACCGCGACCGGTATCTTCATGGTGCACATCCCCTACCGCGGCAGCGCGCCGGCCTTCACCGACCTGATGGGCGGGCAGGTGCAGTTCATGGCCGAATCGATCCCGCAGGCCGCCAACTACCACAAGCAGGGCAAGGTGCGCGCACTGGCCGTGACCAGCCGCGAGCGCAACCCCGCGCTGCCCGACATCCCGACCGTGGCCGAGTCGGGCGTGAAGGGTTTCGAGGTCGTGGGCTTCTACGGCTTCTTCGCGCCCAAGGACACGCCGAAGGACGTGGTGGCCAAGCTCAGCGAGGCCTTCAAGCAGGTGCTGACCAGCGCCGAGGTGCGCGAGCGCATGGTGAGCCAGGGCGCCGACCCGGCCTTCCTGGGCAGCGAGGAGTTCGCGCGTTTCCTGGCGACCGAGACGCCGCGCTGGCGCGAGGCGGTGAAGGCTTCGGGCGCGCGGATGGATTGAGCCGATGCCGGCGGCTCAGGGCGGCGTGGCCGCATGCCGCTCGAGCCGCGCGCGGTCGAGCAGCTCGATGCCGCGGTAGCGCACGCGCAGCGTGCCGTCCTCCTCCCACAGCTTGAGCTGGCGGTTCACGCTCTGGCGCGACACGCCGAGCATGAAGGACAGGTCTTCCTGCGACACGCCCAGCAGCACGGGGCCTTCGCCGGCGCCCTCGCGCGCGTCGAGCGCGAGCAGCCGGTGCGCGAGCCGCACGGGCAGCGGCATCAGGATCACGTCGTCGATCCAGGCCAGCGCCTGGCGCAGCCGCAGGCACACGAGCCGCGTGAACGCCATGTGGACATCGGGCTGCGCGGCCACCAGGCGGTGGAAATCGGCGGCGGCCACCACCGCCATCTCCGTGGGCTCGACCGCGCAGGTGTCGTAGACGCGCTCGCGCCCGACCAGCAGCGAGACCTCGCCGAACCAGTGGCCCGGTTCGAGCATCGCGATCACGGCCTCGCGCCCGCCGGGCGCCACCACGCTCACGCGCAGCGATCCCGCGACCACGCCGAACAGCGCATCGGGCGAGGAGCCCTTGTGGAACAGCGACTCGCCGCGCGCGAGCGTGCGCCGGTGCGCGACCGCCAGCAATTGCTGCTGCACGCCGGCATCGAGGCGCATGTCGCCGTTGTGCACGGGCGAAGGTGGTGCGCCGGGTTCTTCGGTACGCGAGAAGGTCGACATCTGGGGTTTGTACGGAGCGGCGATTGCCAACACCGGACAGTCTTGTTGGAGGGGCCTGCCGATAGTACGCAGCGACCCCGGGACCGCGCATTCGCGCCAACCCGGGCCACCCACGATCCCTGTCGCATGGAGCCCCCCGATGCCCCCCCTCAACGACCTGCAAGCCCGCCGCGAGCGCCTCGTGCTCGACCACTTCGCCGACGAGACGAGGCAGGACTTCGACGCGGTGCTCGGCACCTTTCCCCACCCTCACTACGAGCTGATCCCCAGCGGCGAGGTGCACGACGGCATCGCGGACGTGCGCCAGTACTACATCGACACGCGCCGCGCCTTTCCGGACCAGCGGCACGAGATCATCCAGCTGCGCCATGCCGACGATTCGGTGATCGTGGAGTTCTGGCTGCTGGGTACGCACCGCGGTCCGCTCAAGGGACTGCCGCCGACGGGCAACAGCTTTCGCTGCCGCATGAATGCGTTCTTCATCTTCGAGGGCGATCGGCTGGTGTGCGAACGGGTTTACTTCGACACGCTGACGATGTTGCGTCAATTGCTGGCTGGTGTTCCTGCCGAGATGGTGGGGGCGCTGGTGGGTGGGTTGTTGGGGCAGCCTGCTGCTGCTTCGAAGAGTGAGGTGATGGAAGCCTGAGATACGCCAGGGGCGCGTGCACAGGACAGCGGGTACTTCCCTCCGCGAATGTCCCCCGCCCTTCGGGCTCCTCCTTGATTTCGCTGCGGGAAGCACCCACTGCCCTG
>NZ_JAHUTH010000057.1:0-25103 GCF_025376855.1 Variovorax endophyticus | reverse complement strand
CTACGCGGGCCTGGACAACGAGCTGTTCTACATGGACAAGACCATGATGGTCTTTGGCGATGCTAAAAAAGTAGTGGAAGATATGGGCAAGGCCATCGAATAGGCCGAGGTTCCGTCCTGGCCCGCGCTCTGCGGGCAAACCCTTACGGCGCCGCTCAGGCGCCGTTTTCGTTTTCATCCCAATCCGACTCCGGAGGAGACACATCCATGACCGATCGTCCCTGGCTCAGCAGTTACCCGCAAGGCGTGCCTGCCGACATCGACCCATCGCAGTACGCGTCGCTGGTCGGCCTCATGGAAGAGAGCTTCTCGAAGTACGCCGACCGCACGGCCTACAGCTTCATGGGCAAGGACGTGAGCTATGCCGAGACCGACAAGCTCAGCAAGGCCTTCGCGGCCTACCTGCAGGGCCTGGGCCTCGCCAAGGGCGACC
This sequence comes from Variovorax endophyticus, assembly GCF_025376855.1. Classification (NCBI taxonomy): domain Bacteria; kingdom Pseudomonadati; phylum Pseudomonadota; class Betaproteobacteria; order Burkholderiales; family Comamonadaceae; genus Variovorax; species Variovorax endophyticus. The sequence continues at coordinate 24,670 of NZ_JAHUTH010000057.1, read as the reverse complement.
GCGTCGCGGCCATGATGCCCAACTGCCCGCAGTACCCGATCGCGGTGGCCGGCATCCTGCGCGCGGGCCTGATCCTCGTGAACGTGAACCCGCTGTACACGCCGCGCGAGCTCGAGCACCAGCTCAAGGACTCGGGCGCGAAGGCGATCATCATCATGGAGAACTTCGGCGTCACGCTGCAGCAGTGCATCGCGGCCACGCCGGTCAAGCACATCGTGCTGGCCTCGATGGGCGACCGGCTCGGCTTCCTCAAGGGCGCGCTCGTCAACTACGTGGTGCGCAACGTCAAGAAGCTGGTGCCGGCCTTCAACCTGCCGGGCGCGGTGCGCTTCAACGATGCGCTCGACCAGGGCGCGGGCCGCACGCTGCAGACGCCGGCCATCGGCGCCGACGATGTCGCGGTGCTGCAGTACACCGGCGGGACCACGGGCGTATCGAAGGGGGCGGTGCTGCTGCATCGCAACGTGATCGCCAACGTGCTGCAGTCCGAGGCCTGGAACGAGCCGGTGATGCGCAAGGTGCCCGCGGGCCAGCAGCCCACGAGCGTGTGCGCGCTGCCGCTCTATCACATCTTCGCGTTCACGGTCGGCATGATGCTGAGCATGCGCACGGGCGGCAAGCTGATCCTGATCCCGAATCCGCGCGACCTGCCCGCGGTGCTCAAGGAACTGTCGAAGCACACGGTCCACAGCTTCCCGGCGGTCAACACGCTGTTCAACGGCCTGGCCAACCATCCCGACTTCAACACCGTCGACTGGTCGAACCTCAAGGTCTCGCTGGGTGGGGGCATGGCGGTGCAGGCCGCGGTCGCGAAGCTCTGGCTCGAGAAGACCGGCTGCCCGATCTGCGAGGGCTACGGCCTGTCCGAGACCTCGCCCTCGACCACCTGCAACCCGACCGACAGCAAGGCCTACACCGGCACCATCGGCGTACCGCTGCCGAGCACCTGGCTCAAGCTGCTCGACGACAACGGCAACGAGGTTGCGCTCGGCGAGCCCGGCGAGATCGCGATCAAGGGACCGCAGGTGATGGCCGGCTACTGGCAGCGCCCCGACGAGACCGCGAAGGTCATGACCAGCGACGGCTACTTCAAGAGCGGCGACATCGGCGTGGTCGACGAGCGCGGCTACTTCAAGGTGGTCGACCGCAAGAAGGACATGATCCTGGTGTCGGGCTTCAACGTGTACCCGAACGAGATCGAGGACGTGGTCGCGCAGATTCCGGGCGTGCTCGAATGCGCGGCCGTGGGCGTTGCCGACGAGAAGACCGGCGAGGCCGTGAAGCTCGTGATCGTGAAGAAGGACGAGTCGCTCACCGAGGCGCAGGTGCGCGAATATTGCAGAGCAAACCTTACGGGTTACAAGCAGCCGCGAATCGTAGAGTTTCGCACTGACCTGCCGAAGACACCGGTCGGAAAGATCCTGCGCAGAGAGTTGCGCGACGCCAAAAAGTAAGGGTTCGGCCCGGGTGGGGCCACGGCATCGATCTTGCATATTGCGGGTCGATGTTTCGCTTCCTCCTCACGCGCGTGAGCTTGCTGGTGCCGACCTTCTTCGGCATGACGCTGCTTGCCTTCTTCCTCATCCGGCTGGTGCCGGGCGACCCCATCGAGACCATGGCCGGCGAGCGCGGGATCGACCCCGCGCGCCATGCCGAGCTGCTCACGGCCTACGGCCTCGACAAGCCGGTGATCGTGCAGTACGGCATCTACATCGCGCGCGTGCTGCACGGCGACCTCGGCAAGTCGCTGATCACGCAGGAATCGGTGATGAACGAGTTCCTCGCGCTGTTCCCGGCCACCATCGAGCTCGCGATCTGCGCCATCGCGTTCGCGCTGTTGCTGGGGTTGCCCGCGGGCATCCTCGCCGCGGTGCGGCGCAACTCGATCTTCGACCACGGCGTGATGGCCACCTCGCTGACCGGCTACTCGATGCCGATCTTCTGGTGGGGCCTGCTGCTCATCCTCTTCTTCTCGGTGCAGCTCGGCTGGACGCCGGTCTCGGGCCGCATCTCGGTGCAGTACTACGTCGAGCCCGACACCGGCTTCCTGCTGCTCGATGCCTTGCGCGCCGGCGAGATCGACGCCTTCTGGTCGGCGCTGCATCACCTCGTGCTGCCGGCCGTGGTGCTGGGCACGGTGCCGCTGGCGGTGATCGCGCGCATGACGCGCTCGGCCATGCTCGAGGTGCTCGGCGAGGACTACATCCGCACCGCGCGCGCCAAGGGCCTGTCGCGCTTTCGCGTGGTGGGCCTGCATGCGCTGCGCAATGCGCTGATCCCGGTCGTCACGGTGATCGGGCTGCAGGTGGGCGTGCTGTTCACCGGCGCCATCCTCACCGAGACCATCTTCTCGTGGCCCGGCGTCGGCAAGTGGCTGATCGAGGCCATCGGCCGGCGCGACTATCCGGTGCTGCAGGGCGGCATGCTGCTGCTCGGTGGCATCGTGATGCTGGTCAACCTGCTGGTCGACGTGACCTACGGCGTCATCAACCCCCGCATCCGGCGCTGAATCCATGGCCTCGACCCACACCCTCGCGAACGCGGCCCCCGCCGCCTCGATGCCGCCCGGACCCTGGCGCGAATTCTGGAGTGCGTTCTCCGCCAACCGCGGCGCGGTGATCGGCCTCGTGACCATCGTCGTGCTGCTGCTGGTCGCGCTGCTCGCGCCGTGGATCGCGCCGCATGCGCCCAACCAGACCAACAGCGCCGTGTTCCTGCAGCCGCCGGCCTGGCAGCAGGGCGGCTCGCTCACCTACCTGCTGGGCACCGACGCCATCGGCCGCGACATCCTTTCGCGCCTGATGCACGGCGCGCGCCTGTCGCTGTCGATCGGCGTCGCGGTGGTCGCGCTCTCGGTGGTGGTGGGCGTGGTGCTCGGCCTGGTCGCGGGCTTCTTCCGCGGCGTGCTCGAGATCGCGATCATGCGGCTGATGGACATCATCCTCACGCTGCCGAGCCTGCTGCTCGCGATCGTGATCGTGGCCATCCTCGGGCCGGGCCTCATCAACGCGATGCTCGCCGTGGCCATCGTCGTGCTGCCGCATTACGTGCGCATCACGCGCGCGGCCGTCATCGCCGAGGTCTCGCGCGATTACGTGACCGCGGCGCGCGTCAGCGGCGCCGGCACGCTGCGCCTGATGTTCCGCGAGGTGCTGCCCAACTGCGCGGCGCCGCTGATCGTGCAGGCCTCGCTCGGCATCTCCACCGCCATCCTCGACGCGGCCGCGCTCGGCTTCCTCGGCCTCGGCGCGCAGCCGCCGTCGCCCGAGTGGGGCACCATGCTGGCCGACGCGCGCGAGTTCGTGCTGCGTGCCTGGTGGGTCGTGACCTTCCCCGGCCTCGCCATCCTCGCGGCGGTGCTGGCCTTCAACCTGCTGGGCGACGGTCTGCGCGACGCGCTCGATCCGAAGCTCAAGCGCTGAAGCAAGGGAACGCATCGATGCCTTTGCTCGACATCCAGGATCTGCACGTCGAATTCCCGACCCAGGGCGGCGTGATGCATGCGGTCGACGGCGTGAGCCTCTCGCTCGAGGAGGGCGAGGTGCTCGGCATCGTCGGCGAGTCGGGCTCGGGCAAGAGCGTGACCATGATGGCGCTGATGGGGCTGATCGGCTTCCCGGGCCGCGTGCGCGCCGACCACATGCGCTTCGCGGGCCGCGACCTGCTCGGCATCTCCGACAAGGCGCGCCGCGCGCTGGTGGGCAAGGAGGTCGCGATGATCTTCCAGGAGCCCACCACCAGCCTCAACCCCTGCTTCACCGTCGGCTTCCAGCTGATGGAGACGCTGCGCCTGCACCTCGGGCTCGACCGGCGCGCGGCGAAGAAGCGCGCCACCGAACTGCTCGAGCAGGTCGGCATCCCGGCCGCGTCGTCGCGCCTCTCGAGCTATCCGCACCAGCTCTCGGGCGGCATGAACCAGCGCGTGATGATCGCGATGGCGATCGCCTGCAACCCGCGCCTGCTGATCGCCGACGAGCCGACCACCGCGCTCGACGTCACGATCCAGGCGCAGATCCTCGACCTGCTGCGCGACCTGCAGAAGGAGCGCGGCATGGCGCTGGTGCTGATCACGCACAACATGGGCGTGGTCAGCGAGATGGCGCAGCGCATCGCCGTGATGTATGCGGGCCAGGTGATGGAGCAGCAGCGCGTGGACCGGCTGTTCGCGACGCCGCAGCATCCCTACACCGAGGCGCTCCTGGCCGCGCTGCCCGAACGCGCGCCGCCCGACGGCCGGCTCGCCACCATCGCGGGCGTGGTGCCCGGCGTGCACGACCGGCCCGCGGGCTGCCTGTTCGCGCCGCGCTGCGGCTACGTGACGACGCGCGCCTGCCAGGTGCGCCCGGCCCTGCGCGGCGTCGAGGCGCTGCCCGGCGCGCAGGTGCGCTGCCACTTCCCGCTCGGCGAGCCCGGGCGCATGGCCGCGATCGAGCGCGACCGGCCGCGCCTGCCGCGCGTCGAGGAGGCCGCATCGTGAGCGCCGCGGAGATCGTGATCGAGGCGAAGAACCTGCAGCGCATCTACGAGGTGCGCCGCGGTCTGTTCCGCCCGAGCGCGCAACTGCGCGCGGTGGGCGACATCTCGTTCCGGCTCGAGCGCGGCCGCACGCTCGCGGTGGTCGGCGAATCGGGCTGCGGCAAATCGACGCTCGCGCGCATGGTCGCGCTGATCGAGAAGCCGACGGCGGGCCAGCTCACGCTGGTCGGCCACGATGCCGTGAACCCGCCGTCCGAGCGGCGCCGCGAACTGCGCCAGGCCGTGCAGCTGGTGTTCCAGAACCCCTACGGCTCGCTCAATCCGCGCAAGAAGGTCGCGGCGGTGCTCGAGGATCCGCTCGCGATCAACACCACGCTCGGCAAGTCCGAGCGTGCCGCCAAGGCACGCGAGATGCTCGCGCGCGTGGGCCTGCGGCCCGAGCATGCCAACCGCTATCCGCACATGTTCTCGGGCGGCCAGCGCCAGCGCATCGCGATCGCGCGCGCCCTGATGCTCGAGCCGCGGCTGGTGGTGGCCGACGAGCCGGTGTCGGCGCTCGACGTGTCGATCCAGGCCCAGGTGCTGAACCTGCTGGCCGACCTGCAGGCCGAACTCGGCCTGGCCTACCTGTTCATCTCGCACGACCTCGGCGTGGTGCGCCACATCGCGCACGACGTGCTCGTGATGTACCTCGGCCATGCGGTGGAGCAGGGGCCGAAGGCGCGCATCTTCGAGCGCCCGCTGCATCCCTACACGCAGGCGCTGCTGGCCTCCACGCCGGGCCTCAGCAGCCAGCGCATCGTGCTCAAGGGCGAGCTGCCGTCGCCGCTGTCGCCGCCCACGGGCTGCGTCTTCAGCACGCGCTGCCCGCATGTCACGCAGCGCTGCCGCGACGAGCGGCCCGTGCTGCGCGAGCTCGACCAGCGGCGCGTCGCCTGCCACTACGCCGAGCGTTTTCTCGAAGGCGCGCCGGTGGTGCGCGCCGACCTGCCGTCGGCACCGCCGTTCGTCGCGCCCGTCGCGATGAATCCCTGAAACCCGCTTTCCGTTTTCTCCAACCCGTGTCTCAAGGAGTTCCCATGACGAACCGTTCCTTCCTCCCGCGCCGCGCACGACGGCTGGCGCTGCTGGCACCCGTGGCGATCGCGGCGCTGACCCTGGCCTGCGGCGCGGTGTCGGCCAAGACGCTGGTCTACTGCTCCGAGGGCAGCCCCGAGAACTTCTATCCGGGCATGAACACCACCGGCACCTCGTTCGACGTGACCACGCAGGTCTACAACACCATCGTCGAGTTCGAGCGCGGCGGCACCAAGGTCGTGCCGGGCCTGGCCGAGAAGTGGGACATCTCGGCCGACGGCACGGTCTACACCTTCCACCTGCGCAAGGGCGTGAAGTGGCACACCACGAGCAAGAGCTTCAAGCCCACGCGCGACTTCAACGCCGACGACTTCATCTTCATGATCGATCGCCAGTGGAAGGAGAGCGATCCCTTCTTCAAGGTCACGAGCCAGAACCACTCCTACTTCAACGACATGGGCATGCCCAAGCTGCTGAAGTCGGTGGACCGCGTCGACGACTACACGGTGAAGATCACGCTCAACCAGGCCGAGGCGCCGTTCCTCGCCAACCTCGCGATGCAGTACGCGGGCATCCAGTCGAAGGAGTACGCGATCGCGATGCTCAAGGCCGGCACGCCCGAGAAGGTCGACCAGGACCCGATCGGCACCGGTCCGTTCTACCTCGTGCAGTACCAGAAGGACGCGATCATCCGCTTCAAGGCCTTCCCGCAGTACTGGGGCGGCAAGGCCAAGATCGACGACCTCGTGTTCGCGATCACGCCCGACGCCTCGGTGCGCTGGGCCAAGCTGCAGAAGGGCGAGTGCCACGTCATGCCCTACCCGAACCCGGCCGACCTCGACGCGATCCGCAAGGATCCGAACGTGCAGGTGCTCGAGCAGCCGGGCCTGAACGTCGGCTACCTCTCGTACAACACGACGAAGAAGCCCTTCGACGACGTGCGCGTGCGCAAGGCCATCAACATGGCGATCAACAAGAAGGCGATCATCGACGGCGTCTACCTCTCGACCGGCGTGGCCGCGAAGAACCCGATCCCGCCGACCATGTGGTCCTACAACGATGCGGTGAAGGACGACCCCTACGATCCCGAGGCCGCGAAGAAGCTGCTGGCGCAGGCCGGCTTCCCCGACGGCTTCTCGACCGACCTGTGGGCCATGCCGGTGCAGCGGCCCTACAACCCGAACGCCAAGCGCATCGCCGAGCTGATGCAGGCCGACCTCGCCAAGATCAACGTCAAGGCCGAGATCAAGAGCTTCGAATGGGGCGAGTACCGCAAGCGGCTGCAGGCCGGCGAGCACCAGATGGGCATGCTGGGCTGGACCGGCGACAACGGCGACCCCGACAACTTCCTCTACACGCTGTTGGGCTGCGCCTCGGCCAAGTCGGCGAGCGGCAGCAACATCTCGAAGTTCTGCTACCAGCCCTACGAGGACATCGTGGTGAAGGCCAAGAGCGCGACCAAGCAGGCCGACCGCGACGCGCTCTACAAGAAGGCGCAAGTCATCTTCAAGGAGCAGGCGCCGTGGTTCACCATCGCGCACGCGGTGCAGCTCAAGCCGGTGCGCAAGGAAGTGATCGACTTCAAGCTCAGCCCCTTCGGCCGCCACACCTTCTACGGCGTGGACATCAAGTAAGCGGTGGGGGCCACCGCACCCATCGCGATCGTCGCGGCGATGCACGAGGAGCTCAAGGCGCTCCTCGCGCTGATGCCCGACGAGCAGCGCGTGCGCGTCGCGGGCCGCGACTTCTGGGTCGGCCACCTGCAGGGCCAACCCGTGGTCGCGGTGCTGTCGCGCATCGGCAAGGTCGCGGCCGCGGTGACGGCCACGCTGCTGCTCGAGCGCTTCGGCGTGCGCGCCATCGTCTTCAGCGGTGTGGCGGGCGGGCTCGCGCCGGGCGTCGAGGTCGGCGACGTGGTGGTGGCGACCGAGCTGCTACAGCACGACATGGATGCCTCGCCGCTCTTTCCGACATACGAAGTGCCCTTGATGGGCCTGGCGCGTTTCAAGGCCGATGCGGCGATCGGCGATGCACTGGCGGCCGTGGCCGAGCAGACCCTGCGCGATCCCGTGGCCTTGGTGGGGCAGGGCGCCGTCGACGAGTTCGGCCTGCGTTCGCCGACCGTGCATCGCGGCCTGCTGATCAGTGGCGACCGCTTCGTCGCGACAGCGGCCGAAAGCGAGGCGCTGCGCCGCGCGCTGCCCGATGCGCTGGCGGTGGAGATGGAGGGCGCCGCGGTGGCGCAGGTGTGCCATGACTACGGCGTGCCCTTCGCCGCGATGCGCACGATCTCGGACCGTGCCGACGACGAGGCCCATGGCGACTTCGCGCGCTTCGTCGCCGAGGTCGCGAGCCGCTACAGCCTCGCGCTGGTCGGCGCCTGGCTTGCTGCCGGGTCGACTACTTGAGCCAGCCGCGCCGGCGGAAGTACCACATCGGCACCAGCGCGCTCGCGGCCATCAGCACGATGGCGTAGGGATAGCCCATGGCCCAGTCGAGCTCGGGCATGAACTTGAAGTTCATGCCGTAGATGCTCGCGATCAGGGTCGGCGGCAGCAGCGCGACGCTGGCCACCGAGAAGATCTTGATCGTCTTGTTCTGGTTGATGTTGATGAAACCGACGGTCGCATCCATCAGGAAGTTGATCTTGTCGAACAGGAAGGCCGTGTGGTTGTCGAGCGATTCGATGTCGCGCAGGATCTGCCGCGCTTCCTCGAACTGCTCGGCATTGAGCATCTTGCTGCGCATCATGAAGCTGACCGCGCGGCGCGTGTCCATCACGTTGCGGCGGATGCGCCCGTTCAGGTCTTCCTGGCGCGCGATGGCGCCCAGCACCTCGCCCGCGAGCTCGTCGCTGACGTTGCCCGAGAGCACCTTCTTGCTGGCGGCCTCGAGCTCGTCGTAGATGTTCTCGAGCGAGTCGGCCGAGTACTCGGCGTCGGCGTCGAAGAGCTTGAGCATCACTTCCTTCGCGTCCTCGATCAGCCCCGGGGCGCGGCGCGCGCGCATGCGCAGCAGGCGGAACACGGGCACGTCCTCGTCGTGGATCGAGAACAGCACGCCGCGGCTGCGCAGGTCGGTGTTGTGCTGGTTGAGGATGAAGGCGACGCGCACCGCGCGCGGGGCTTCGTCGTCGTCGATCAGGAAGTCGCTGCGGATGTGCAGTTCGCCGTTGTCCTCTTCATAGAAGCGCGCCGATTCCTCGATGTCCTCGTCCATCGCGTCCTCGGGGATCGAGAGGCCGTAGTACTGCTTGATCCAGCGCTTCTCCTCGAGCGTGGGCGATTCGAGGTCGACCCAGATCGGCTGGAAGCGGGAGAGCTCCTCGAGGGCCTCGATCTCTTCCTGGACGAGGCGGCCGTTGGCGAGCGTGAAGATATTGAGCATGGCTCACTCCCGAGAAATGGCTGGGGCGATGGGGCGGACGGGCGGGGGACGAGAAAGAGGGGCGCTTTCAAATCCCGGAGCCGGTCGGCCGGGCTCAGCCGGGAGTTGAAAGCTGCCGAGACGGGGCGGTTTCCATGATGCGGTCTCCAGTTGCAGCGAGGCGCGATTATGTCATCGGCGAATGAGCGCAGAGTTGGCTGGACTGGACGAACATCCAGTAGAGTGGCGGCCATGCCGAGCGCCGCGTCCCCCGTCTTTTCCCATCCGCCGGCGACCCAGGCCGAGCGCCTCGCGGCCGCCCTTGCGAGCCTCAACGACGAACAGCGCGCGGCGGTCGAGCACGGGGTGGAGGCGCTGGCCGGTGGCGCTCCGGACGCGGCCGATGCGGGCCCGCTGCTCGTGATCGCCGGCGCCGGCTCGGGCAAGACCAGCACGCTGGCGCACCGGGTGGCGCACCTGATCGCGCGCGGGGTCGATCCGCAACGGCTGCTTCTCTTGACCTTCTCGCGCCGCGCCGCGCAGGAAATGGCGCAGCGCGCCGGCCAGGTGCTCGCGCGCGTGCTGGGGCTGCAGGCCCACACCGCGCCCGCGCTGCCCTGGGCCGGCACCTTCCACGGCATCGGCGCGCGGCTGCTGCGCGAGTACGCCGCGCAGATCGGGCTGGACGACAACTTCACCATCCACGACCGCGGCGACGCCGAGGACCTGATGGGGCTGGCGCGGCACGAGCTCGGCTTCTCCTCGAGCGCGCGCCGCTTTCCGCACAAGGGCACCTGCCTGTCGATCTATTCGCGCTGCGTGAACACGCGCGCGCCGCTCGAGTCGGTGCTCAGGCAGTCCTTTCCGTGGTGCGCAGAATGGGGCGTCGAGCTGCAGCAGCTGTTCGGCGCCTACGTCGAGGCCAAGCAGCAGCAGAACGTGCTCGACTACGACGACCTGCTGCTCTACTGGGCCGGCATGATGGAGGAGCCCACGCTGGCGCGGCACCTGGGCGAGCGCTTCGACCACGTGCTGGTCGACGAGTACCAGGACACCAACCTGCTGCAGGCCGCGATCCTGCTCGCGCTCAAGCCCGACGGGCGGGGCGTGACGGTGGTGGGCGACGACGCGCAGTCGATCTATTCGTTCCGCGGCGCGACGGTGCGCAACATCCTCGACTTCCCCTCGCAGTTCTCGCGGCCGGCGCGCGTGGTCACGCTGGAGCGCAACTACCGCTCCACCCAGCCGATCCTCGACGTGTCGAATGCGTGCATCGCTCATGCGGCCGAGCGCCATGCCAAGACGCTGTGGACCGACAAGCCCTCGGCCGGGCGGCCGCAGATCGTGCGCGTGCCCGACGAGGCCCAGCAGGCCTGCTGGGTGGCCGACCAGGTGCTCGCGCACCGCGAGGGCGGGCTCGCGCTCAAGTCGCAGGCGGTGCTGTTCCGCACCTCGAGCCACAGCGCGCCGCTCGAGCTCGAACTGGCGCGCCGCAACATCCCGTTCGTGAAGTACGGCGGGCTCAAGTTCCTCGAGGCCTCGCACGTGAAGGACCTGCTCGCGGTGCTGCGCTTCGCGCAGAACCCGCGCGGCCGCATGGCGGGCTTTCGCGTCACGCAACTGATCCCGGGCATCGGGCCGGCCACCAGCGCGAAGCTGCTCGATGCGATGGACCAGGCGGCCGACCCGGCCATCGCCCTGCGCGACTTCGTGCCGCCGAGCGCCGCGCGCGCCGAATGGGCCGCCTTCGCCGAGGCCTATGCCGCGCTGCGCGCGCCGTCGCTGGCCTGGCCGGCCGACGTGGGCATCGCGATGGAGTGGTACCTGCCGCACCTCGAGCGGCTCTACGACGACACCGCGGGCACGCGCCGCGGCGACGTCGAGCAGCTGGTGCACATGGCCTCGGGCTACGCCTCGCGCGAACGCTTCCTCACCGAGCTCACGCTCGACCCGCCCGAAGCCACCAGCGACCGGCCCGGGCCGCCGCTGCTCGACGAGGACTACCTGATCCTCTCGACCATCCATTCGGCCAAGGGGCAGGAGTGGAATTCGGTCCACGTGCTCAACGTGGTCGACGGCTGCATGCCGGCCGACGTGGCGCAGAGCGCGCAGGAGCTCGAGGAGGAACGGCGCCTGCTCTACGTGGCCATGACCCGCGCCCGCGACCACCTGCACCTGCTGGTGCCGCAGCGCTTCTACATCCCGCAGCAGGCCGCGCGCGGCGACCGGCATCTGTATGCCAACCGCAGCCGCTTCATTCCCGATGCCGACCTCGCGCGCTTCGAAGCCCGGACCTGGCCGCCCCCGCCGCCTCGCGCGCCCGCGGTGCCGCCGCCGGCCGCGGTGATCGACCTGCGCAACCGGATGCGCGCCGCCTGGCGCTGAAGGGCGCCCGGCCCTTTCCCCAGCAGGGACATGCGCGGGTGGCCGCGAAAGATGGGCGCGGCAGCAATGGTTCGCAACGCGGCCCGCAGCATGCGGGGCCGCTGGGGCCTGCTATGGAAGAAATAGCTGAGCATGCGGCGCGGCCCGCCAGCCCGTCATCCGGGCATCCCCCGGTATTGCAATACCGTGACAGCTTGGGCATAGTGAATCGACCTTCTCCTCTCCCGCACCTCTCCTTCTTTCCCCTCTCCCCCTTTCTTCTCCCAGCCCCACAACCGTTTTCGCCGGCCGCGCTGCATCCGCAGCGATGGTCATTTCCCCAACCGTCAATTCCAGGAGGTCATTCATGAATTTGACGATCAGCGGTCATCACCTCGACGTCACCCCTGCCTTGCGCACCTACGTCACGAGCAAGCTGGACCGGGTCATCCGACATTTCGATCAGGTGGTCGATGTGAAGGTGATCCTCACGGTGGAAAAGCAGAAGGAAAAGGAACGCCGGCAACGGGCCGAGTGCAACATCCACGTCAAGGGCAATGACATGTTCGCGGAGTCGAGCCACGCTGATCTCTATGCCGCGGTCGATGAACTGGTCGACAAGCTCGATCGCCAGGTGGTGCGCCACAAGGACCGCCTGCAGGACCATCACCACAGCGCGCCCAAGCGCCTGATGTAGGAAGAAGCGGGTTCCCGGCTGTCGCGCCGGAGACTCTCGAAGCCGCCTCCGGGCGGCTTTTTCATGGGCTTTCCCGACTGCCCATCAAGGGTTTGAAGGGCCTCTGTCGAGGGAAGCGAGGCCTGCGGGCAACATGTAACCAGAAAGTAGATAAGCGGAGTGGGGGTTTTTACCAAGCAGGTGCATAATCGCCCCCGCTCTGACCCACCATGAATCGTCTCGCGTCCATCCTGCCGCCCGCTCAAGTGCTCGTGAGCGTTGACGCCACCAGCAAGAAGCGTGCTTTCGAGGAAGCCGGCTTGCTGTTCGAAAGCCTTCACGGGCTGGGCCGCGCCCTGATCACCGACAGCCTGTTCGCGCGCGAGCGCCTCGGCTCCACCGGCCTCGGTCATGGCGTCGCCATTCCGCATGGTCGCATCAAGGGCCTCAAGGCCCCGATGGCCGCGGTGTTCCAGCTCGCGAACCCGATCGGCTTCGATGCCCCCGACGAGCAGCCGGTCGGCCTGCTGATCTTCCTGCTGGTGCCCGAAGCCGCCACGCAGAAGCACCTCGAAATCCTCTCCGAGATCGCCGAGCTGCTGAGCGACGCCGGCCTGCGCGAGCAGATCAAGTCGAGCACCGACGCGGCCGCGCTGCACGGCCTGATCGCCGGCTGGCACTCCACGCAAGTCGCCTGAGCCCATGGCTCGGGGCGTGGCTGCTGCTAAGCTGCGCTGCCTTTCCTCCCGTTCCCCTCACCTCCGAAGAAGCGGTGCCGCGCGCCGCGCCCTGAACGCATGAAGCCGACCGTCATCAGCGCCGATGCCATGTTCGAGGAGTTCCGCGGCTCGCTGCGCTGGGAATGGCTCGCGGGACTCGGCGCGTCCGAGCGCCAGTTCGATCCCGAAGTCATCAGCCGCGCCCAGTCGGCCGCCGACCTGGTCGGCTACCTCAACTACATCCACCCGTACCGCGTGCAGATCCTCGGCGCGCGCGAGGTCGCCTACCTGACGCGCGGCAGCCCCGAGGACACCGCGCGGCGCATCGCCCGCATCGTCACGCTCGAGCCGCCGATGCTGGTGCTGGCCGACGGGCAGGCCGCGCCCGACGAGCTGCTGTCGATCTGCGAGCGCGCCCAGTTGCCGCTGTTCGCCACGCGCGAATCCTCGGCCTTCGTGATCGACCTGCTGCGCGCCTACCTGTCCAAGCACTTCGCCGAGCGCACCTCGATGCACGGCGTGTTCATGGACATCCTGGGCATGGGCGTGATGATCACGGGCGAGTCGGGCCTCGGGAAGAGCGAGCTCGGCCTCGAGCTGATCTCGCGCGGCAACGGCCTCGTGGCCGACGACGCGGTCGATCTCTACCGCATCAACCAGAACACCATCGAGGGCCGCTGCCCCGACCTGCTGCTCAACCTGCTCGAGGTGCGCGGCATCGGCCTGCTCGACATCCGCGCGATCTTCGGCGAGACGGCGGTGCGGCGGAAGATGCGGCTCAAGCTCATCGTGCACCTGGTGCGGCGCGACAGCTTCGAGCGCGACTACGAGCGCATGCCCTCGACGCCGCTCACGCAGGACGTGCTGGGCATCCCGGTGCGCAAGGTCATCATCCAGGTGGTGGCGGGCCGCAACATCGCCGTGCTGGTCGAGGCCGCGGTGCGCAATTCGATCCTGCAGCTGCGCGGCATCGACACCTATGCCGATTTCGTGGCGCGCCACCACAAGGCGATGGAAAGCGCGCGCGACGCGGACTAGCTCAGCGCTTTTTGACGCAGTCGCCGCACAAGCCGTAGAGCGACATGGCGTGGTCCTGCAGGATCCAGCCCTTGTCCTTGGCCACCAGCTGCTGGCGGCGCTCGATCTCGGCGTCGTAGAACTCCTCGACCTTGCCGCAGGCGGTGCAGATCAGGTGGTCGTGGTGCGTGCCTTCGTTGAGTTCGTAGACGGCCTTGCCGCTCTCGAAGTGGCTGCGCTCGAGGATTCCGGCCTGCTCGAACTGGGTGAGCACCCGGTAGACGGTGGCCAGGCCGATGTCGGAGTGCTCGTTGAGCAGCACGCGGAACACGTCCTCGGCGGTCATGTGGCGTTGGCCGCCGGTCTGGAAGATTTCCAGGATCTTCAGCCGCGGCAGGGTGGCCTTGAGGCCGGTGTTCTTGAGTTCGTCGATATTGGCCATGATGGTTCCTGCGCCCTGGGCAGCCAAAGGCCCCGGAAGGGGCCAGCCGCTACAATGGCCGATCATATCGCTACCCCCTTTTCCCCCAATGCCTGCCATTTTCCAACGCCGTCCCTGGCTGCTGGCTGCGGCCGTTGCCGTCACCCTGGGCCTCGGTGCCTGCAGCGGTATCAGCGAGCGCTCGCGTGGCGCGCTGGCGGCCGTCACTCCCTACAAGGTCGAGGTGGTCCAGGGCAATTTCGTGTCCAAGGAACAGGTCGCCGCGCTCAAGACCGGCATGTCGCGCCAGCAGGTGCGCGAGATCCTTGGCACCTCGCTGCTGACCGACATCTTCCATTCGAACCGCTGGGACTACGTCTTCACGATCCGGCGCCAGGGCGTGGAGCCGCAGGAACGCCGCTTCACCGTCTTCTTCAACGGCGAGCAGCTCGAGCGCTGGGAAGGCGGCGACATGCCGAGCGAGGAAGAATTCGTCGCCACGCTCGACACCCGCAAGAAGACCGGCAAGGTGCCGCCGCTCGAGGCCACGGAAGAAGAACTCAAGAAGTTCGACCCCAAGGGCGACCGGAAAGCCACCGACACCGAGAGCAAGGCGCCCGCCACGCTGCCCCCGCTGCCGGCCGCCTACCCGCCGCTCGAGGCCGCGCGCTAAAAGCGGCGCCCGGCCGGCGCGCCGAACCTGGCTTGGCGCGGCGGCGCGGTTCCCTCATCCACCGTCCCCACCGTCCCTAGACGGCAAGCAAGCCCGAATCCGCGTGACCGACTCCAACACCACCACCTCCTCCTCCACGCCGGCCGCGCGCCGGGTTGCCGTCGCCGGCGCGTCGGGCCGCATGGGCCGCATGCTGATCGAGGCGGTCCGCAACGCCCTCGACTGCCGCCTGGCCGGCGCGCTCGACGTGGCCGCCAGCCCCGCCATCGGCAGCGACGCGGGCGCCTTCCTCGGCTTCGCCAGCGGCGTGGCCATCCAGGCCGACCTGCGCGCGGGCCTGCAGGACGCCCAGGTGCTGATCGACTTCACGCGCCCCGAGGGCACGATGGCCCACCTGGCCGTCTGCCGCGAGCTCGGCGTGCAGGCCGTGATCGGCACCACCGGCTTCAGCGACGCGCAGAAGGCCGAGATCGCCGAGATCGCGAAGGACATCGCGATCGTCATGGCGCCCAACATGAGCGTGGGCGTCAACGTCACCTTCAAGCTGCTCGAAATGGCAGCCAAGGCGCTGTCCACCGGCTACGACATCGAGATCGTCGAGGCCCACCACCGCCACAAGATCGACGCCCCCTCGGGCACCGCGCTCAAGATGGGCGAGGTCATCGCCGACGCGCTGGGCCGCGACCTCAAGGAATGCGCGGTCTACGGCCGCGAAGGCGTGACCGGCGAGCGCGACCCGTCGACCATCGGTTTCGCCACCGTGCGCGGCGGCGACATCGTCGGCGACCACACGGTGCTGTTCGCCGGCACCGGCGAGCGCATCGAGATCGCCCACAAGTCCTCGAGCCGCGCCAACTACGCGCAGGGCAGCCTGCGCGCGGTGCGCTTCCTGGCCGACCAGCGCGCCGGCCTGTTCGACATGTTCGACGTGCTCGGCCTGCGCTGAGACGGCTCCCCCTTCGCCATCCCCGACGATGAGCGTCCTCGAACTGCTGACCCACGGCGACGGCGTCAGCCGCTCGGTGGCCGCGTTGCTGCTCGCGATGTCGGTCTCGAGCTGGGTCGTGATCCTCTGGAAGGGCTGGCTGCTGCGCGGCGGCACGCGCGACGTGCTGCGCAGCATCGCGGCCTTCTGGCAATCGACCAGCCTCACCGAGGCGGAACAGCGGTTGCAGGCCTTCGACCGCTCGGCGCTGGTGCTGCCCACGGTCGCGGCGCTGCGCCAGGCCGTGGCCTCCCGGACGCAAGACGCCGCCACCCTCGGCGCCGCGGGCGACCGCAACCAGCGCCTCACGCGCGTGCTGCGCGAGGCGCTGCACGGCGCGCTGCGGCGGCTGCAGGCCGGGCAGATCCTGCTCGCCACGGTCGGCGCCACGGCGCCCTTCGTCGGCCTGCTCGGCACGGTCTGGGGCATCTACGGCGCGCTCGTGGGCATCGCGGGCCAGGCCGGCGGCTTCACCATCGACAAGGTGGCCGGCCCGGTCGGCGAAGCGCTGGTGATGACCGCCTTCGGCCTCGCGGTGGCGATCCCGGCCGTGCTGGCCTACAACGTCTTCGGCCGTGTCATCGGCCGCGTCGAGGCCGAGCTCGAAGGCTTCGCCCACGACCTGCTCGGCAGCTTCGGCGAAGCGCCCGCGGCGGTACCGGCCCCGCCGCCGCCCGCGCGGCCGATGCCGGTCTGAACCGCTTCGCCCCCATGGCCTTCGGACGCACCTCGCTCGGCAGCAGCTCCGCCGGCGGTGGCCGTGCCACCGGTGCCGGCGGCCAGCGGCCGCTGTCCGACATCAACGTCACGCCGCTGGTCGACGTGATGCTGGTGCTGCTGGTGATCTTCATCATCACGGCGCCGCTGATGGCCAGCTCGATCAAGCTCGACCTGCCGCAGACCGATGCCGGCCAGCCCAACGACACGCCGAAGTTCGTGAGCCTGTCGGTCGACGCCTCGGGCAAGGTCTTCCTCAACGACCAGCCCGTGACCGACGAGGAACTCGCGATCCGCCTCGAGAAGGCCGCCGCCGACAGCAAGGACACCGAGGTCCAGCTGCGCGCCGACCAGACCGTGCCCTACGGCCGCGTGGTGGCCCTGATGGGCATCGCCAACAAGGCGGGCCTGAGCCGCATCGGCTTCGTCACCGAGGCGCCGCCGCCGTCGACGCCGCGCTGACGCCGGCCGGCGCCGGGCTCAGCCCAGCACCACGGGCTTGGTCTGCCAGATGTCGTGCGCGTACTCGGCGATCGTGCGGTCCGACGAGAAGGCGCCCATGCCCGCCACGTTGAGGATCGCCATGCGCGTCCAGGCATCGGCATCGCGGTAGAGCGCGTCGACCTCGGCCTGCTTCGCGACATAGCTCGCGTAGTCGGCCAGCAGCAGGTAGTGGTCGCCCCAATTCACGAGCGCGTCGTAGATGCCCTGGTAGCGCGCCGGTTCGGCCGGCGAGAAGGCGCCGTCGCGGATCGCGTCGAGCACGCGCCGCAGCTCCTCGTTCCCGTCGTAGATGTCGCGCGGCTGGTAGCCGCGCGCGCGGATCTCGGCCACCTCGGGCGTGGTGTTGCCGAAGATGAAGATGTTCTCGGGCCCGACGTTCTCTCGCATCTCGACGTTGGCGCCGTCGAGCGTGCCGATGGTCAGCGCGCCGTTGAGCGCGAACTTCATGTTGCCGGTGCCCGAGGCCTCGGTGCCGGCGGTGGAGATCTGCTCCGACAGGTCGGCCGCCGGCATGATGATCTCGGCCAGGCTCACGCTGTAGTTCGGCAGGAACACCACCTTCAAGAGCTTGCCCACGCGCGCGTCGGCGTTGATGGTGGCGGCCACGTCGTTGATGAGCCGGATCACCTGCTTGGCCATCACGTAGGCCGAGGCCGCCTTGCCCGCGAACACCACCACGCGCGGCACCATGTCGACGCTGCCGCCCGCGGCCTGGGCGTCGAGAATGCGGTGGTAGCGCGCGATCACGTGCAGCACGTTGAGCAGCTGGCGCTTGTACTCGTGGATGCGCTTGACCTGCACGTCGAACATCGCGTCGGTGTCGACCACGATGTTCATGTGCTGCTCGATCCAGTTGGCCAGCCGCAGCTTGTTCTCGCGCTTGGCGTGGCGGAAGGCGCGCACGAAGGGCGGCTGCGTCGCCATCGGCCGCAGCGCCTCGAGCTGCGAGAGATCGCGCCGCCAGCCCTTGCCCAGCCGCTGGTCGAGCAGCGCGGCCAGCGGCGGGTTGGCCTGCGCGAGCCAGCGCCTGGGCGTGACGCCGTTGGTCTTGTTGTTGAAGCGCTCGGGAAAGATCTTCGCGAAGTCCGCGAAGATCGACTGCTTCATCAGCTCCGAGTGCAGCCCCGACACGCCGTTGATCGAGTGGCTCGCGAGCACCGCCACGTAGGCCATGCGCACGCGGCGCTCGCCGGCCTCGTCGACCAGCGAGAGCCGGCGCATCAGCTCGACGTCGTTGCCGTGCGTCTGCGTCACGGTGGCGAGGAAGCGCGCGTTGATGTCGTAGATGATCTGCAGGTGGCGCGGCAGGATGCGCCCGAGCATCTCGACCGGCCAGGTCTCGAGCGCCTCGTGCATCAGCGTGTGGTTGGTGTAGCTGAACACTTTCTGCGTGTGGGCCCAGGCCGTGTCCCAGGGCAGGCCGTGCTCGTCGAGCAGCAGGCGCATCAGCTCGGGCACCGCGAGCACCGGGTGCGTGTCGTTGAGGTGGATGCTGACCTTCTCCGAGAGCCGGTCGAAGCTGGTGTGGTTGCGCAGGTAGCGCCGCAGCAGGTCCTGCACGCTGGCGCTGCAGAAGAAGTACTCCTGGTGCAGCCGCAGCTCGCGGCCCGAGGGCGTGGAGTCGTCGGGATAGAGCACGCGCGAGACGTTCTCCGAGTGGTTCTTGCTCTCCACCGCCGCCATGTAGTTGCCGCGGTTGAAGGCCGAGAGGTCGATCTCCTCGGTGGCGCGCGCCGACCACAGGCGCAGCGTGTTGGTGGCCTGCGTGCCGTAGCCCGGGATGATGGTGTCGTAGGCCACGGCGCGCACGTCGTGGGTGTCGACCCAGTCGGCCGCGCCGTAGGGCGCGTTGGTGCCCTCGCGCTTCTGCACGCGGCCACCGAAGCGCACGCGGTAGTTGACCTCGGGCCGCTTGAATTCCCAGGGATTGCCGCGCGTGAGCCAGTAGTCGGGCGTCTCCACCTGCTGGCCGTCGACGATGCGCTGGCGGAACATGCCGTACTCGTAGCGGATGCCGTAGCCCATGCCCGGCACGCCGAGCGTGGCCATCGAGTCGAGGAAGCAGGCCGCGAGCCGGCCGAGGCCGCCGTTGCCGAGTGCCGCGTCGGGCTCGCGCTCGGACAGCGCCTCCATGTCGACGCCGAAGTCGGCCAGCGCGTCGCGCACGGTGGCGTGCAGGTCGACCGCGAGCAGCGCGTTGGTGAAGGTGCGCCCGATCAGGAACTCCATCGACAGGTAGTACACGCGCTTGAGGTCCTGCGCATAGTTGGCGCGCGTGGTGGCCATCCAGCGCTCCACCAGCTGGTCGCGCACCGCGAGCGCGGTGGCGTAGAGCCAGTCGTCCTGGCTCGCGGCCACGGGGTCCTTGCCGACCGCGTAGATCAGCTTGTTGGCCACGGCGCGCTTGAAGGCCGCGACATCGCGGTCGGGATGGTCGTAGGCGAAGTCTTCGATCGTCATGGTGGGTGTGTCTTGTGTGCGGGTTGAACGGATGCCTGCGCCTTCTTCAGTGGGGCAGGGGCGTCGGTGCCTGGGCCGCGGCCAGTGCCTGCCGGTACACGGCCACGTACTGCGCGGCTGCGGTGGCCCAGTCGGCGGGGCGCCGCATCGCATGGCCGCGCACGCGCCGCCAGTCGGGTGCGCGCTGGTAGAGCGCGAAGGCGCGGCGTACCGCGCGATCGTAGTCCGCCGAGTCGAAACGGTCGAACACGAAGCCGGTGGCCTCGCCGCTGGCCATGTCCTCGAGCGTGCTGTCGACCACCGTGTCGGCCAGCCCGCCGACGCGGCGCACCAGCGGCAGGCTGCCGTACTTGAGGCCGTACATCTGCGTCAGGCCGCAGGGTTCGAACAGCGAGGGCACGAGGGTCACGTCGCCCGCGCCGAAGAGCTGGTGCGCGAGCGTCTCGTTGTAGCCGATGGTGACGCTGACCGCGTCGGGCGCGGCGGCCGCGCGCTGGCGGAACGCGTCTTCCAGCCAGGCCTCGCCGCTGCCCAGCAGCGCGAGCTGGCCGCCCTGGGCGAGCAGCGCGTCGAGGCCCTGCAGCACCAAGCGCAGGCCCTTCTGTTCGGTGAGCCGGCTCACGAGGATGAACAGCGGCGCGTCGGGCCGCGCGGCCAGCCCGAGCTGGTGCTGCAGCACGGACTTGCAGCGCGCCTTGCCCGCCATGTGGCGGCCCTCGGGCGCCTGGTAGCCCTGCACCAGCGCCGGGTCGGCGGCCGGGTTCCAGACCTGGTCGTCGACCGCGTTGAGGATGCCGTCGAGCACGCCGCCGCGCTGGCGCAGCAGGCCGTCGAGGCCGCAGCCCTGGTCGGGCGTCTGGATCTCGCGCGCGTAGGTCGGGCTCACGGTGGTGAGCCGGTCGGCATAGGCGAGCCCGCCCTTCATGAACGAGAGCTGGCCGTGGTATTCGAGCCCGTTCATCTGGAAGGCCGGCGCGGGCAGGCCGAGCTCGGGGAAGTGCCAGGGCGCGAACAGGCCCTGGTAGGCGAGGTTGTGGACCGTGAAGACGCTGCCCACGCGCGGCCCGTCGACGCCGCGCGCGAAGGCCATGTAGGCCGGCGCGAGCCCCGCGTGCCAATCGTGCGCATGGACCACCTCGGGCAGCCAGGCCGGATCGAGCCCCTGCGCGAGCCGGGCCGCGGCCCAGCCCAGCAGCGCGAAGCGCCGGTGGTTGTCGCCGTAGGGTTGCCGGTTGGCGTCCTCGTAGGGATTGCCGGGCCGGTCGAACAGCGCGGGTGCGTCGACCACGTAGGCCGGGATCGGCGGCGCACCGTCGATCTCGATGCGCCCCTCCAGCAGCCCGAAGCGTTCGCCCCAGGGCGCCGAAAAGGCCGCGACCGGCGCGAGCCCGCGCACGCCCGCCACGATGGCCGGGAAGCCCGGCAGCAGCACGCGCGCGTCCTGGCCCGCGGCCATCAGCGCGAGCGGCAGCGCGCCGGCGACGTCGGCCAGGCCGCCGGTCTTGAGCAGGGGGAAGAGTTCGGCGCTGACCTGGAGGACTCTCATCGGCGGCATCAGGCGGCGGGCGCCGCGGAGCGCTCCGCCAGCCGCTTGAGCATTTCGCGCGTGACCAGCACCACGCCCGTTTCGGTGCGCTCGAAGCGCGCGGCATCGGCCTCGGCGTCCTCCCCGATCACCATCTCGTCGGGGATCACGCAGGCGCGGTCGATCACCACGCGGCTGAGCCGGCAGCCGCGCCCGACCTCCACGTCGGGCAGCAGCACCGCCTCGTGGATGGTGCAGAACGAATGGATGCGCACGCCCGAGAACAGCACCGAGCTGCTGACCTGCGAGCCCGAGACGATGCAGCCGCCCGAGACGATGGTGTTGACCGTCATGCCATGGCGGCCGTCGTGGTCGAGCACGAACTTCGCCGGAGGCAGCTGCCGCTGGTAGGTCCAGATCGGCCAGTCGGTGTCATAGATGTCCAGCTCCGGGGTGATCGACGCGAGGTCGAGGTTGGCGGCCCAGAATGCATCAATCGTGCCCACGTCGCGCCAGTAGGCCTTGGCATCCGGCCCGCGCGCGGCGCGCGTGACGCAGGACATGCCGAAGGGATGCGCGAGCGCCCGGCCCTCGGCCACCGCGCGCGGGATGATGTCCTTGCCGAAGTCGTGGCTGGAGTTCGGGTCGCGGCTGTCTTCCTCGAGCAGCTTGTAGAGGTAGGCCGAATCGAACACGTAGATGCCCATGCTGGCCAGCGCCACGTCGGGATGGCCCGGCATCGCGGGCGGGTCGGCCGGCTTCTCGAGGAAGCTGGTGATGCGGCGGCTGTCGTCGATCGCCATCACGCCGAAGGCCGTGGCCTCCATGCGCGGTACCTCGATGCAGCCCACGGTGCAGCCGGCGCCGCTCTCGGCATGGTCCTTGACCATGATCGAGTAGTCCATCTTGTAGATGTGGTCGCCCGCGAGCACCACCACGTAGTCGTGCGGCGTGGAGCGGGTCTGGATGATGTCGAGGTTCTGGTAGACCGCGTCGGCCGTGCCGCGGTACCAGTGCTCGTCGCCCATGCGCTGCTGCGCGGGCAGCACGTCGACCATCTCGTTGAGTTCGGCGCGCAGGAAGCTCCAGCCGCGCTGCAGGTGGCGCATCAGCGAATGCGACTTGTACTGCGTGACCACCGCCATGCGGCGGATGCCCGAGTTGAGGCAGTTGGAGAGCGCGAAATCGATGATGCGGAACTTGCCGCCGAAATACACGGCCGGCTTGGCGCGCCGGTCGGTCAGCTGCTTGAGCCGGGAGCCGCGTCCGCCGGCCAGCACCAGCGCGATGGTGCGGCGCACGAGCTGGTGCGATTGCAGTGGCGCGCCGGGGGCGGCCGCGGGGGTCTTGGGGTCCATCCTGTGTCTCCGTTCGTTCGTGTGTCGTCAGAGTTTCTGTACGTGCCTGTGCCCGCTCGGGCCCTTGCACACTAGCACCGCCGCGCGGCGCGGGCTCCTACGTTGTTGCAATCCAGAGGCTCGAGGGCGGTATCTCGACCTCGGTGGCGTTCACCACCGAGGGCTCGGGGCCCGGGTCGATGGCGGGGTCGCTCGCGAGGACGCAGCGCCAGGCGCCGGGCGGCAGGCGGAACGGCTGCGCCCGCGCGCCCGCGTTCACGAGCAGCAGCCAGGCCGGCGCTGCCTTCGGTGTGGCTGGGGGGGGGGTCGATGTCGGTGTCTCCTTGGCGGTGCCTGCCTCCAGGCTGCCGAACAGGATTGCAAGGGCCGTGCCGCCTTCCCAGTCCGGCGACTGCATCGGCGTGCCATCGGGCCGCAGCCAGCGGATGCCGGCCGTGCCCGGCGCGGGATCGGCCGGCCACCAGCGCGTGCCGCGCAGCACCGGTGCCGCGCGCCGCAGCGCGGCCAGCCGCGCCACGAAGGTGCTCAGCCGAGCCGGCTCGCCGGCCGGATCGGTGCTGCCGACCCAGTGCAGCCAGGTGGTCTCGTTGTCCTGGCAGTAGGCGTTGTTGTTGCCGTGTTGCGAGTGGCCGATCTCGTCGCCGGCCAGCAGCATCGGCGTGCCCTGCGACAGCATCAGCGTGGCCAGCAGCGCGCGCGAGAGCCGCAGCCGTTCGGCCCGCACCGCGGGGTCGTCGCTCGGGCCTTCCACGCCGCAGTTGCGGCTCAGGTTGTGGCCATGGCCGTCGCGGTTGTTCTCGCCGTTGGCCTCGTTGTGGCGCGTGTCGTAGCTCAGCAGGTCGCGCAGCGTGAAGCCGTCGTGCGCGGTCACGAAGTTCACGCTCGCGGCGGGCGAGCGCCCGTCGTGCGCGAACTGCGCGCTCGAGGCCGCGAAGCGGTGCGCGAAGTCGCCGAGGCCCGCGCGCCCCTCGCGGTCCTGGCGCAGCCAGAAGCCGCGCTGCGTGTCGCGGAAGCGGTCGTTCCATTCGAGCCAGCCCGGCGGGAATTCGCCGAGCCGGTAGCCACCGGGCCCGATGTCCCAGGGCTCGGCGATCAGCAGCGTGCGCGACAGCAGCGGGTCCTGCGCGATGGCCGCGAAGAAGGGCGCGCGAGGGTCGAAGCCAGTGGCCGTGGCGCGGCCCAGCACTGGCGCGAGGTCGAAGCGGAAGCCATCGACCCCCATCTCGCCGGCCCAGAAGCGCAGGCTGTCCATCACGAGCTGCAGCACGCGCGGCTCGCCGAGGTTCAGGCAGTTGCCCGTGCCGGTCCAGTTCTCGTAGAGCGCGCGGTCGTCGGCGCGCAGGTGGTAGTAGAGGGCGTTGTCGATGCCGCGCAGCGACAGCGTGGGGCCGAGCTCGTCGCTCTCGGCGCTGTGGTTGTAGACCACGTCGATCACCAGCTCCATGCCGCGCGCATGCACCGCGTCGGCCAGCGCGCGGAATTCGCCGGCCGGCGTGGTGCCGGGGCGGCCGCTCCAGTAGCGTGCCTCGGGCGCGAACCAGCCGATGGTGTTGTAGCCCCAGTGGTTCGTGAGGCCCATCGCGAGCAGCCGTTCCTCGTCGGCGCGGTGCTGCACCGGCATCAGGCTCAGGGTGGTGACGCCCAGGCGCTGCAGGTGGTCGAGCACGGCCGGCTCGGCGAGGGCGGCGTAGCTGCCGCGCAGGGGGGCGGGGACGGCGGGGTGCAGCTTCGTGTGGCTGCGGACGTGGAGCTCGCAGATGACGCGGTCGGTGGCGGGGATGCGGGCGTGGCCTGGGGCTCGAGTGGTCGATGGGGACACCACGCGGGCCTTGAGGGCGATGCTGGCGTTGTCCCGTGTGTCGCGCTGCGTCGGGTCTGCGGCGGCGTGGCCGTGGAAGAGGTCGCTGCCGTCGTAGCTTCCGACGATCTCGCGGGCGTAGGGGTCTAGCAGCAGCTTCGAGGGGTTGAAGCGGTGGCCGTCGCTCGGGGACCAGGGGCCGTGGACGCGGTAGGCGTAGACGAGGCCGGGGCGGGCGCTGGGGAGTTGGCCGTGCCAGATGCCGTCTGTGAACTCGGGGAGCTTGAGTCGCTGCTGTTCGTGGGCGCCTGTGGGGTCGAAGAGGCAGAGTTCTACCTTTTCTGCGTGGGGGGCTGCCAGGGCGAAGTTGACGCCTGTCTGGGTTGCCGTGGCGCCTAGGGGGTGTGAGGTTCCTGGGTTCAGCACGATGGGTGAGGCTTTCTCTTGCTGAGGCTGGAGCCGGGAATTCGCCCCGGCGGGCGAGTCACTTTCTTTTGCTTCGCCAAAAGAAAGTAACCAAAGAAAAGGCGACCC
>NZ_JAHUTH010000056.1:0-29896 GCF_025376855.1 Variovorax endophyticus | reverse complement strand
CGTTTCGCGGGGTCTCGCAGAACTCGCTTCGCTCAAACAGCTGCGAGCCCTGATCCGCGAAACGCTGCGCTCCTCGGCGCAGCCAGAGGGGGTGGGTCGGGCCGTCGCTTCGCTCGGCCTCGGTGAAAGGTCCAGGGCCTACGCATGCGCACTCACCACACAAGGACGCGCCACGGCGCGTTGATCCTGATCCCCTCTGGCTGTGCCGAGGAGCGCAGGAGAAAGCGGGATAAGGGCCGCAGCTGTCTGAGCGCAACGAAGTGGAGCGAGTTCTGCGGACCCCCGCTTTCTCCGAGCACCGCAGGTTGCCCGTAGCGAAGCGAAGGGACACAGACAGCGGGGTCGCCTTCTCTTTGGTTACTTTCTCTTGGCGAGACAAGAGAAAGTGACTCGCCCGCCGGGGCGAGACCCGGCCAACAGCCTAAACAAGAAGAACAACCTCACCCCACCCGCAGCACGTCCTCGACAGCCAAAGCAACCCCAGCCAACCGCGAGTCATCCCCATTCACCGAAGACAACATCAATCCAACAGGCAGTTCCCCAGCCGAATGACAAGGCAAGCTGAACGAACACCCATCCATCAAATTGATCGCAAACGTATTCCGCAACAACAGTCCGTTAGCCTGGAAAAACGCCGAATCCTCAGCCAACGAATCAATGGCAGGCGCCACGATAGGCACCGTAGGACACAGCAACGCATCGAACCCCTCGAGCCGCCCTTCGACCCGCGAGATCCACTCCCGCCGCCGATCCAGCAGCGCGATGTAATCAGCCGCCCGCACCTCGGTCCCCAGAGCAATCCGCGCCGCAACCCGAGAGTCGAAAGCCTCGCGCTTAGAAGCAAACCGTTCCCGATGCACAGCCGAAGCCTCGATAGGCGACAACCCCCCCGGCGCATTGACCGTCCCGATCTCCGCCAGTTCGCTCAAGGGAATTTCGACGATCTGCGCCCCCGCCTTCGACAGCGCCTGAACAGCCCGCTCGAAAGCCCGCGCCACACCAGGCTCGATCGCATCGAACATCAGCGTCTTCGGCACCGCAAGCCGCAACCCCTGCGCCGGCCGGCGCCGCACCACGAGCGGCGCGTCGGCGATCGCGGCGTCGGCGACCAGGCAGTCCTCCACGCTGCGCGCCATCGCGCACACCGTGTCGAGCGAACGCGCGAGTTCGAAGGCGCCGGTGCGCGGCACGCGCGACTGTGTGCTCTTGAAGCCGACGATGCCGCACAGCGCGGCCGGAATGCGGATCGAGCCGCCGGTGTCCGAGCCCAGCCCCGCGACCGCGAGGCCCAGCGCCACCGACACCGCGGCGCCCGACGAGGAGCCGCCGGGAATGCGCGCGACCTCGGCGTCGGCCGGGTTGCGCGGCGTGCCGTAGTGCGGGTTGATGCCCACGCCCGAGAACGCGAACTCGGTCATGTTGGTACGGCCCATGATGGCCGCGCCCTGCGCGCGCAGCCGCGTCACCACGGTCGCGTCGCGCGCGGCCGGAGGCTCGCCCCGGCAGGCGATGGAGCCGGCCAGGGTGGTCTCGCCGGCCACGTCGTAGAGGTCCTTGATCGAGACCGGCAGGCCGGCGAGCGGCGCGGTCTGCACGCCGGCCTTGTGGACGGCATCGGCATGGCGCGCGGCGGCCAGGGCGGCGTCGGCGTAGAGACGGGTGAAGACGTTCGCGGCCGCGGGCTGCGCGGCGCCGTCGAGCACCTGCTCGATCAGCGCCTCGTGCGTGAGTTCGCCGCGGGCGATGCGCGCGCGCAGCGCGCCGATGGTGGAGTCGTTCTGTGTCATGAAAGAGTTGGCGTTCAGGCGATCACGGGCAGGACGCGCACCGCATAGCGGTGGACGATGCGCCGCTGCAGGCGCGCGTCATGCAACTCGATTTCCATCTGCGCGGCGGGGCGGATGGCCTCGCCGCGCGCGTTGGGCAGCGCCGCCAGTGTGCCGCAGGTCATGAAAAGTCCCTCGGGCTCCTTGCCAAGACCCGGCAGGCCGTCGCGCAGCGCGGCCAGCGGGCGGATCGCGGCGAGGGTGCCGCGCTGGTAGTCGACCCAGCGGCCGTCCTCGAAGATGCGCGAGCGCAACTCGATGGCGTCCTGGTGCGCCTCCACGTCGCGCCAGCGCCAGGCCGAGGCGGCCAGCGGCTTGGCGCACATCTGCTTGGAGACGGCGACCGAATAGCTCTCGACCTGGCGGTCGGTGTGGTCCGAGGCCACGCCGAGCCACCACTCGCCCCGCGAGAAGAACAGCAGCGGTTCGGCCTCGCCCGAGCTCTGGTCGCCCAGGGCCTCGATCTCGGCGGACTGCGTGAGCAGCAGCGAGGCCATGCGGTAGTACAGCGGCACGCTCGAGGGACGCGGCACGCCGAGCGCGGCCAGCTCCTCGATGTGGTGCTCGATGGCGGCGCTGTCGCGGCCGGTCCAGCCGGCCACCACCAGCGCGCTGGGCGCGACGGCGTGCAGCGCGCTGCTGCGGGTGCCGTCCTCGGCGATGCTTTCGCACGCGATGTGCAGGGTGTTGCGGGTCATCGCTTCAGGCCTCCAGCGGTTCGTGCGCGGTCTCGCGCGCCACCAGCAGCGCGACCAGCGTGAGGCACAGCGCGCCGGTCACGTAGAGCGAGACCGCGAGCGTGCTGCCGTAGGACTTGAACAGGCTGGCGATGATCAGCGGCGCGAAGCCGCCGCCGAGGATGCCGGCCAGCGTGTAGGCCAGCGAGGAGCCCGCATAGCGCACGCGGTTCGGGAACTGCTCGGTGACGAAGGCGGCCTGCGGGCCGTACATCATGGCGTGGATCACGAGGCCGACCACCACGGCGGCGCAGATCGCGAGCGGCTTGGCGCTGTCCATCAGCACGAAGAACACGAAGGCCCAGACGATGCCGCAGAGCGCGCCGATGATGTAGACGGGACGGCGGCCGATGCGGTCCGACAGGCTGCCGAACCAGGGCACCGAGATCGCGTTGCAGGCCGCGCCGATCATGGTCGCGGTCAGCGCCAGCGGGCGCGACAGGTGCAGCACGGTGGTCACGTAGGTGAGGGTGAACACCACCACCAGCGCATAGAGCACGTCGGAGCCGATGCGCGAGCCGCCGGCCACCAGCAGGCGGCGCCAGTGCTGGCCCAGCACTTCCTTGATCGGGGTCTTGGCGGTCTCCTGCTTCTGCTCCATCTCGCGGAACACCGGCGTTTCCTCCACGCCGCGGCGCAGCCACAGGCCGAACAGCACCAGCGCCACGCTCGAGACGAAGGGGATGCGCCAGCCCCAGGACTGGAAGTCCTCGGGGCTGAGCCAGGCCGAGACGGCGGCGATGAAGCCGGTGCCGATCAGCGTGCCGGCCGAGGGGCCGACCTGCGTGAACGAGGCGTTGCGGCCGCGCTCGTTCGGCTTGCCGTGCTCCATCGACAGCAGCACCGCGCCGGCCCATTCGCCGCCGAGCGCCACGCCCTGCACGAAGCGCAGCGCGACCAGCGCCACCGGCGCCCAGATGCCCCAGCTCGCGTAGGTCGGCAGCAGGCCCATGAGGCCGGTCGACACGCCCATGATCACCAGCGTGGCGACCAGCACGAAGCGCCGGCCGAGTCGGTCGCCGAGGTGGCCGAAGACGACGCCGCCGAGCGGGCGCGAGATGTAGCCGACCGCGTAGGTCGAGAAGGCGAGGATGGTGCCGGTCAGCGGATCGAAGGAGGGGAAGAAGATCGCGTTGAAGACCAGCGCCGCCATGATGTTGTAGACGGTGAAGTCGTACCACTCGAGCGTGGTGCCGATGGAGCTGGCCATCGCGAGGCGGCCCATCTTGGCGGGCTTGGCGCCGTGCGCGGCGGACGCGGCCGGGAGAGCGTGTTCGGTCATGAGGATCCTGGAACGAGGAAGAAGGTGAAGGAGGCGGTCGGTCAGGCCAGCTCGCCGGCGTGCAGCTTCCAGCCGAGCGCGAGCAGCCAGCCGCTCGCGGGATCGGCATCGAGCGCGGCGGCGGCCGTGGCGCGCGCGGCGCGCGCCGCGTCGGCGCCGCTGGTCTCGACCACCAGCATCGGCTGCAGCACGCGGCCTTCGCTGCTCTCGCGCGGCAGCGGCGTGCTCAGGGCGACGTCGGGCTGCAGCAGGAAGGACTGGACGAAGCCCGGCTGCCCGGCGAGGCGGCGGCCGGCCTCGACGGCGCGTTCGGCGAGCGCCGCTGCATCGGTGGCCACCTCGAGCGGCAGCACCGCGATATGGCTGCCGCTGCCGAAGCCGGTGACGGCGCGCACCGCGCAGACGCGGCGGATCGGATCGCGCATGCGGTCGAGGTTGGCGATCGACCACGGCGTCTGGCGCTCGAAGGCGGCGCGGTAGCCGGTCGAGCGGAACACCTCGAGCGAGGCGGTGCGGTACAGGCCGAGGTAGCGGCGGCCGCCTTCGAGCGAGAAGTAGCGCGCGCCGGAAAGGAAGCCGGGAATGCGCACGCGTTCCTCGACGTGCTCGCGGTCGTACCAGCGGTTGAAGTCGGCCTCGTCGGCCGCGGGATCGACGTCGCAGGCGACGAAGAGCAGGCCGTTCTCGGCGGCGGAAGGATCGGAAGCGGTGGCGGTGGAAGTCATGGCGGCGGAAGCGGGAGCGGGCCTTCGAAAAAAGAAGGCGCGATCTTCCGTCGCGGGGTCAGGCTGTCACAAACGAGTTTTTCTGGGCGACAGCCACAAGAATTACTGGCCCCTCGCTGGGGCGCAAATGCGCTGTTTCGAGGGTTAACCCTCTATGGTTCCGCTCCAGATTGGTGCGACCGCCGCGGCCGTGAACTGGTCGGAGGCCCGGCAGGCCAGTTCGGCCACGAGCCGGATGGCATCGGAGTCGGCGGCCTCGAGATGGCTCACCACCAGCCGCTGCGGCGAGATCAGCGCATCGCATTCGATGATGCGCACGTCGCCGGCCGCCACGTACTCGTAGACCGGCGGCAGCGGCACCAGCGCATTGCCGAAGCCGGCCTTCACCAGCCGCGCGAGCGCCGAGATCGAGCTCACGCAATGCACCTTGCCCAGCGGGATGCCCACCGCGCGGTAGAGGTTCTTGAGCGCCTCGTGCGGCTGCGAGCCCGGGCTCATGGTCAGCACCGGCTGGCGCAGCAGCTGCTCCACCGTCTGCGTGCCCTCGGCGCTCATCTGCCCGACCCAGCCCATGGGCATTGGCAGGCAGGGCGTGCTCACGATGCCCGCGCCCGCGATGTGGTCGGTCTGCAGCGCGATGTCGAGCGCGCCCTCGCGCAGGCCGCGGTGCAGCGCCAGCGTGGTCTCGGAGGTGAGCTGCACCTCGATGCCCGGATAGGTGGAGCGCAGGTTGGTGAGAAAGCCCAGCAGCCAGGTGTGGACCACGGTCTCGATCGCGCCGATGCGCACCAGGCCCAGCAGGTCCTCGCGCGGGCGGCCCAGCGAGACGATCTCGCGGCGCAGCTCGAGCAGCCGCTCGCCGTAGTCCATCAGGCGCACGCCGACGGGCGTGAGCCGCAGCTCGCGCGCGTCGCGTTCGAACAGGCGCGCGCCGATGTCTTCCTCGAGCGAGGCGACGCGGTTCGACACGGCCGCCTGCGTGATGTGCAGCCGGTCGCTCGCGGCCCGGAAGCTGCCCAGCCGCGCGGCCCAGAGAAAGGCTTCGACGAATCGTGTGTTCATGCAGGTGTGTCCGCGGGGATTGTGCCGGCAATCGCGCGGCGGCCACCCCGGGACGGCCCGCATGGCTACTTCGCGGCGAGGGGGAGGGTGAGCGCGTCCAGCACCGGCACCACCGCGGCCGCGTCGTTGCTCGCGAGCAGCACCAGCGCCCCGTTCGTGGCCGGCGAGAACGCGAGCAGCGCGCGGTAGCCGCCGGTCTGGCCGGTGTGGAAGTAGATGCGCCGCTGCGCGCCGCCCGCGGCCGGATCGCGCATGCGCAGCGCATAGCCGACGTCGTACTCGCCCTGCGCCGACAGCGGCTCGCGCAGCCGCTCGGCCGCGGCGCCCAGCGGTCCTGCGCGGCCGGCCATCAATGCGCGTGCGAACAGGAGCAGGTCGGGCACGGTGCTGCGCAACGCGCCGGCCGCGGCCAGCGCGCCGAATTCCCAGGGCGCGCGCGCCGCATCGCCGGCGTAGCCCTGGGGCAGCCGCTTCGCGCGCGCCGCGTCGAGGTGCTGCACCGTGTCCTTCATGCCCAGCGGCACGGCGATGCGCTCGCGCACCAGTTGGTCCCAGGGCTGGCCATAGCGGTCCGACAGCAGCATCCCGACCAGCGCGATGCCCAGGCTGCCGTAGCGCGGCGCGCAGGGCGGCGTTTGCGCGAGCTCGAGCGAGGAGAGCGCCACCATCAGGTGCGCGCGCGTGGGTCTGGCGAAGGGATTGGAGTCGGGCCCGGGCGGGCGCGCCGGCAGCGCGGGCAGGTTCGGCAGGCAGGCCGTGTGGGTGATGAGCTGGCGCAGCGTGATCGCGGCGACGGGCGGCGGCAGCGTGGCCTTGTCGGCGAGCAGCCGGCCCAGCGTGTCGTCGAGCGAGAAGTCGCCGCGCTCCACGGCCTGCGCGAGCAGCAGGCCGGTGAAGACCTTGCTGATCGAGCCGATCTCGAACACCGGTTGCGCCTCGCCGGGCGCCATCGCCCTGACGGTGCCGGCGTGCCGGGGCGCATTGCGCAGGATGGCGAGGTGCGCCATGCCCTCGCGCCAGGTGCCGGCGACGACGGTGCCGGGGCGCTGGCCCAGCACCTCGGCGGCCAGCCGCGCGGGCGGGGTGTCGAAGCCCGTCGCGGGCTGGGCGTGGGCGGCGGCGAAGGCGAACGAGGAGAGCACGAGCGCGGCGAGGCGCGCGCGCGGGAGCGGATGGCGAAGCATGGCGATGAGGGCTCGGTGTGGCGGAGGGCCGCGCATCTTCGGGCGGCGGCCCGTCGCGCCGCAACGCGTCCGCGGCCGGGCTTCGTCACCCGCGTAACGGCCGTAACCGGCGGGGCGCCGCGTGGCCTCATGCATAATTAAATGAGAAACGTTCTTATTAACTTGCAAGCCGGCGCGATCGAGCCATCCGCCCGGCCCGTGCCCGAATCGCCATGTCCGCCCCTGCCACCACCGCCGAATCCGCCGGCGACGTCGCGAGCCTCTATGCCGAGCACCACGGATGGTTGCGGCACTGGTTGCGCGCGCGGCTGGGCAATGCCTGCGACGCGGCCGACCTCGCCAACGACACCTTCGTCCGCATCCTCGCCAACCGGCGCCGCCAGCACTGGGGCGAGGAGCCGCGCGCGCTGCTCACCCATATCGCCAAGGGCCTGGTGATCGACCACTGGCGGCGTGCCGAGGTCGAGCGCGCCTACCTCGAGGCGCTGGCCCACCGGCCCGAGGCCGAGGCGCCGTCGCCCGAGACGCGGCTGCTGGTGCTGCAGACGCTGCAGCGCGTCGATGCGCTGCTGCGCGCCATGCCGGCGCGCACGCGCGAGATCTTCCTGCTGGCGCAACTCGATGGCCTCGGCTACGCGGCGATTGCCGCGCAGTTGCGGACCTCGGAGGTCACCGTCAAGCGCCACATGCGCAAGGCCTTCGTCGCCTGCCTGGCGGCCGCATGAACCGCGTGGGCGTTTCGCAGGAACCGGGTGCGGCGCTGCTCGGCGAGGCCGCCGACTGGATGGTGCGCCTCGGCGGCGGCCCGGCCGATCCGCGCGAGCACGAGGCCTTCGCGCGCTGGGGCCGGCAGAGCGCCGCCCATGCCGAGGCCTGGCGCCGCGCGACCTCGGTGCAGTCCCTGTTCGCGCAGGTGCCCGAGGGCGTGGGCGGCGACGCGCTGCGCCGCGTGCGCCCGCGTGGCCGGCGCCAGGCGCTGCAGCTGCTGGCCACCGTGGCGCTCGCCGCGCCGCCGGCCTGGTGGCTGTGGCGCGAGCAGCCGTGGCAGGACTGGGCCGCCGACCTGCGCACCGCCACCGGCGAGCAGCGCCGGCTCACGCTGGCTGACGGCACGACGGTGGTGCTCAACACCGCCACCGCGCTCGACGTGCGCTTCGATGCCGACTGGCGCAGGCTCTGGCTGCATGCGGGCGAGATCCTGCTGACCACCGGCCACGACGCCTTGCCGGCCTCGCTGGCGCGGCCTTTCGTGGTGCAGGCGCCGCAGGGCACGGCGCGCGCGCTCGGCACGCGCTTCACCGTGCGCCGCGAGGCCGACAGCCTGCGCGTGGCGGTCTACGAAGGCGCGGTCGAGCTGCGTTCGGCCGCCACCGGGCAGACGCGGATCGTGCCCGCGGGCATGCAGGGCGCGATCGGCCCCGCGGGGCTCGGCGCCGAGGCGCCGGCCGACCCGGCGGCGCTGATGTGGGAGCACGGCATGGTCGTGGCCAAGGACATGCGCCTCGACGCGCTGGTGGCCGAGCTCTCGCGCTACCGCGGTGGCGTGCTGCGCTGCGATCCCGCGGTCGGCGCGCTGCGCGTGTCGGGCGCCTTCCCGCTGCGCGACACCGATGCCAGCCTTGCGCTGCTGGCCAAGACGCTGCCGGTGCGCATCGGCGGCATCACGCGCTACTGGACCGTGGTCGAGGCGCGCTGAAAAAAAGCTGATCCCTTTTTCGCGCTCGCGCGGTGTACCGGGAGAAGGGCCTCGAGACCGAGGCCCGCCCTTTCGTCCACCGCCTGCATGCAGCACCAAGAAGGAAGCATCTTGTCCGTCCGCCGTCCCTCCGCGCCCCCTCCACTCGCCCGCACCGCGCGCGCCCTGTGCCTGGGGCTTGCCTTCGCCGCCCTCGGCCCGGCCGCCGGCGCCCTCGCGGCCGAGCCCGCGCCGCCCGAGGCGCGCGCCGACTACGACATTCCCGCCGGCCCGCTGAGCCATGTGCTGGCCCAGTTCGCGGCCCAGGCCGGCGTGCCGCTGTCCTTCGACCCGGCCACGCTGGA
Source organism: Variovorax endophyticus (assembly GCF_025376855.1). Classification (NCBI taxonomy): domain Bacteria; kingdom Pseudomonadati; phylum Pseudomonadota; class Betaproteobacteria; order Burkholderiales; family Comamonadaceae; genus Variovorax; species Variovorax endophyticus. The sequence goes on along the minus strand of NZ_JAHUTH010000056.1, from coordinate 21,040 downwards.
CGGCCTGCGCAGCCCCGGCCTGCGCGGGCGCTTCGGCATGCGCGAGGGCTTCGCGCGGCTGCTCGCGGGCAGCGGCCACGCGCTGGTCGACAAGGGCAGCCGCAGCTATTCGCTCGGGCGCGTGGCCGCGCCGGCGGCGGTGACGCCGCCGCTGTCCCCGGCGGGCGCCGCGCAGTTGCCCGAGGTGCGCGTGAACGCCGACCCGGCGCCGCCCACGCTGGCCGACGACACCGGCTTCGTCGCCCGCCGAAGCGCCATGGGCACCAAGACCGACACCGCGCTGGTCGAGACGCCGCAGGCGATCTCGGTGATCAGCCGCCAGGAGATGGATGCGCGCGGCGTGCAGACCGTGACCGAGGCGCTGCGCTACGTGCCCGGCGTGGCGATCGAGACCTACGGCCCCGACTCCAAGGGCTACGACTGGCTGATGATCCGCGGCTTCAACGGCCAGGCCACCAGCGACTACCGCGACGGGCTGCGCCAGGCCAGCTACAGCTACGCGCTGTTCCGCACCGAGCCTTACGGCATGGAACGCATCGAGGTGCTGCGCGGCCCCTCGTCGGTGCTCTACGGCCAGGCCGAGGCCGGCGGGCTGGTGAGCCGCACCAGCAAGCGGCCCACCGGCACGCGCCTGCGCGAGGTCGAGGCGGGCGCGGGCACGCACGAGGTGAAGCAGGGCGCCTTCGACATCGGCGACGTGGCCGGCGAGGACGGCCGCGTGGCCTGGCGCCTGACCGGCTTCGCGCGCGACGGCAACAACGTGTTCGACGACCGCAACGACCGCGCCTACCTCGCGGGCGCGGTGCGCTGGAAGCTCTCGGGCGACACCGAGATCACCTTCCTGGCCGACTACCTGCGCGACCGCAGCACGCTCGCGAACAACTGGTCGTGGACCTGGCCCGGCCCGGTGCCCACGCACATCTCGTACTCCGAGCGCGGCTTCGACCGCTTCCACCAGAACCAGGGCTCGGTCGGCTGGGAGCTCGAGCACCGCATCGGCGAGCAGTGGCGCCTGCGCCAGAACGCGCGCGTGGGCGATGTCGACGTGCCGGTGTTCAACAAGACCATGCTCAACGGCCTGCGAGCCGATGGCCGCACGCTCAACCGCTATGCGTTCCGGCGCGAGGAGAACCTGCGCCAGGTCGCGATCGACAACCAGCTCGCGGGCCGCGTCGCGCTCGGCGACACGGTGCACGAGTTGCTGCTGGGGCTGGACCTGTCGCGCGTGAAGGCTCATGCGCAGCGCTGGATCGGCGCCGAGCCCACGCTCGACCTGCTGGCGCCGGTCTACGGCCAGGCCTTCGCGCTGCCGGCCACGGCCCAGCTCGACAGCCGCGTCGCGCAGTACCAGAGCGGCATCTACCTGCAGGACCAGGTCCGCTTCGGCGAGCGCTGGCTCGCCACGCTCGGCGGCCGCTGGGACCGCGCGCGCACCACCACCGACAACCGGCTCAACGGCCAGCGCCAGGCGCAGCGCGACCAGGCCTTCTCGGGCCGCGCCGCGCTCAGCTACGGCTTCGCCAGCGGCCTGGTGCCGTACGCGAGCTATGCCACCTCGTTCCTGCCGCTGATCGGCACCAACACCGCCACCGGCGCGGCCTTCGAGCCGACGCGCGGCAAGCAGTTCGAGTTCGGCCTCAAGTACCAGCCGCCGGGCAGCGACAGCCTCTACACGGCCGCGCTGTTCGACCTGCGCAAGACCAACGCCGCCACCACCGACGGCCTGACCGGCTTCACGCGCCAGGTCGGCGAGACGCGTTCGCGCGGCCTCGAGCTCGAGGCCAAGACCAGCCCGGCGCGGCGCTGGAACCTGGTCTTCAACTACACCTACAACGACGTCGAGGTCACGCGCAGCGACGTGAAGAGCGAGCTGGGCCGCCGCCCCGCGCTGGTGCCGCGTCACATCGCCTCGGTCTGGAGCGACTACCGCTTCGACGGCGCGCTCGCGGGCTTCGGCGTGGGCGCCGGGCTGCGCTACGTCGGCAAGACCTACGGCGACGCGGCCAACCAGATCGCGGTGGGCGGACGCACGCTGCTCGACCTCGCGCTGTACTACGAGCTGCCGCACTGGCGCTTCGCGCTCAACGTGAGCAACGCGCTCGACAAGCGCTACCTCTCGACCTGCGCGAGCAGCGCCTGCTATTGGGGCGCCGAGCGCAGCGCGCTGCTGAGCGCCAGGTACAGCTTCTGAGCCCGCGGCGGTTCAGCCGCGCGCGGGCAGCACGTTGCGCGGGTCCTGCCGCAGCACCAGGTCCCAGAGCTGTTGCCCGGTCGGCGCGCGCGACTCCTCGCAGACATGCGCGACCAGCCCGGCCGCGCGTCCGACCAGCGCGAGGCCGCGGCCCAGCAGCGGGTCGAGGCCCATGTCGGCGAGCACCGCGCCGTTGGCACCGGCCGCGTTGAGCGGCAGGTGGCGGCCGTGGTCCTCGCGCAGCACCTCGACCAGCGCGAGCGCGAGGCGCCAGTGGCGCCCGAAGTAGCCGTTGGCCTTCGACACGGCCAGGAGCGTCGGCACGCGCGGATCGCCGTCGACATGGATCGGATGCCCGATGCCCGGGATGCTGCGCCTGGCCTGTCGGCGCTCGTGCACCAGCGTGGCCGCGCGTTCGCGCACTTCGGCATCGCTCGCGTCGTCGGCGAGACCCTCGGCGGCCGCGAGCAGCATCTCGCTCACGTTCTGCACCGTGCCGAGGAAGTTCGAGCCCGCGCCCAGCAGGCCCGCGGCCACCGCGCCCTGCAGCGACTCGGGCGCGCCGAGCCAGGTCATGCGCGTGGCGATCGCGCTCGGCGTGAGGCCGTGGTCGGCCGCGGTCACCAGCAGCATGTTGACCATGGCCTTCTCGCGCGGCTCGGGCAGCCGCGCCATCGCGAGCAGCCACAGCATCTCGACGAAGTCGAGCTTGCCGATGATCTCGGTGGCGAGGTTCATGCCGCGCACGTGGATCGCATCGGGGGTGGTGTAGCCGATCTCGGTCCTGATCGTCATCGCCGGCCCCTCAACCCGCCAGGCCCACGGTGATGCCGCCGCAGACGTAGAGTACCTGGCCCGTCATGAACGAGGCCATCGGGTGCATGAAGGCATCGACCGCGTGCGCCACCTCGGCGGGCTCGCCGAAGCGCTGCACCGGAATGCCCTCGGCGATGCGCCGCGTGCGCGGGCTGTCGGCGGGATTCGCGGCCTTGAAGGCCTCGGTGGCGATCGGGCCCGGCGCCACCGCGTTGACCGTGATGCCCTGCGCCGCGAGCTCGAGCGCCCAGGTGCGCGTGAGCGCGTTGAGCGCGCCCTTGGCGGCCGAGTAGCCGCTGCGCAGCTCCTTGCCGAGCGCGGCCCGGCTCGTGATGTTGACGATGCGTCCGCCGCCGGCCGCGCGCATCGCGGGCAGCACGGCCTGCACGCACTGCAGCGCGGCGCGCGCGGTCACGCCGATCTGCAGGTCGAAGTCGTCGAGCGAGGTGCTCTCGAGCGGCGCCGGGCGGATCGCGGCCACGTTGTTCACCAGGCCGGTGAAACGATGGCGGCCGCAGGCTTCGGCGAGCGCGGCGGCGAGCGCCGCGCGGTCGGCCATGTCCACGCGCAGGTGGTCGCCGCTGCGCGCGTCGGGCGGCGGCTGGAGGTCGAGGCTGGTGACCTGCCAGCCGCTCTCGATGAGGCGGCGGCAGATCGCGAGGCCGATGCCCGAGGAGCCCCCGGTGACGAGGGCGTGGCGATCGGTGCTTGGCGTGGAATTCATGGCGTAGCGTGATGCGGTGAGGAGGTCTCGCTGCCGGCGCCCATGCGCCGCAGCACTTCGATGCGTGCATCCTTCTTCGAGGCCTTGCCGTTCGCGGTGCGCGGCAGCGCGTCGAAGAAGTGCACCGCCTTCGGCGTCTTGACGGGATCGAGCCGCTCGCGCACCCAGGCGACGAGCTCGGCGGCCTCGCAGGCCGCGCCCTCGCGCAACTGCACCGCGGCATGCACGGCTTCGCCCCACTTGTCGTCGTCGACGCCGATCACCACGCAGTCGTACACGGCCGGATGGCGGCCCAGCACGTTCTCCACGTCGGTCGGGTAGACGTTGAAGCCGCCGGTGATGATCAGGTCGCGGATGCGGTCCTTGAGGAACAGGAAGCCGCGCTCGTCGAGATAGCCGCCGTCGCCGGTGCGCAGCCAGCCGTCGTGGAAGGCCTCGGCGGTCTTCTCGGGCTGCTTCCAGTAGCCCGACATCACGAGGTCGCCGCGCACCACCACCTCGCCGCCCTGGCCCGGCGGCAGCAGCGCGCCGGACGCGTCCATGATCGCGACCTCGGTCATCAGCGCGGCGCGGCCCACCGACTCGAGGTTGAGCGGATCGAGCGCGTCCTCCACCGGCATGTAGGAGATGATGGCCGGCGCCTCGGTCTGGCCGTAGCCGGTCTCGACATGGCCGAACACCTGCTGCGCCTCCACGATCTTCGCGCTGCGCATCGGCGCCGCCGCATAGACGAAGTGGCGCAGCGCGCTCCAGTCGCGCCCGCGCGCCGTCGGGTCCTCGAGCAGGCTGTAGATCAGCGTGGGCGGCATGAACACCGCGGTCACGCGGTCGTGCTCGAGCTGGTCGAGCACCTCGCGCGGCTTCGTCGAGCGCGGCAGCAGCACCGTGCCGCCGCTGCCGAGCACCGGCAGCAGGAAGGTCGAGGTGCCGTGCGTGATCGAGGCCACCGCGAGGTAGCGCTCATCGGCGTCGAGCTTCATCGCCTGCATGATCGAGACGATGGTGGTGTTCCACGCGCGGTAGCTCTGCATCACGCCCTTGGGCGCGCCGGTGGTGCCGCCGGTGAACTTGATCGCCTGGATCTCGGCCAGGTCGTGGCGCACCGGCACGGGCCGGTGGCCCGCATGCGCGGCCAGCAGCGCCGAGAGTTCGCAACCGGTGAGCGCCGTGCCGAGCGCGCCCGGCCGGTAGACCACGCGCGGCGCGCCGGTGGCCTCGAGCTTGGGCGCCTGCTCGTGCTCGGCGATCACCAGCGCGGCCTCGGTGAAGTCGACGATGCGGCACAGCTCGTCGGCGCCGGCGCGCGGATTGAGCGGTACCCAGATGCGGCCCGCGAGCAGGGTCGCGAACAGCGACACCACGTGGGCGAGGTGGTTGCCCGCGCAGATCGCGATGCGCCCGCGCGGATCGGGCACCAGTGCCTGGAACGCGGCGGCCAGCGCCTCGGTGTGGGCCAGCAGCTCGGCGTAGCTCAGCGCGCCCTCGGGGCCCGAGAGCGCGATCTTGTCGGGATGGCGGCGCGCGGCGCGCAGCAGGAAATCGATCGGCCGCATCCGCTCACTCCGCCTTCGCGCCCGAGACGCGCACGATCTCGGCCCACTTGTCGTACTCCTTGCGCACGAACTGGTCGAAGGCCGGCTGCGGCATCGGCAGGATGTCGGCGCCGAGGTCGCGGTAGCGCGCCTTCACGCGCTCGCTGCGCAGCGCCTTGTCGACCTCGTCGTGCAGCCGCGCCACCACCGGCGCGGGCACGCCGGCCGGCACGAACAGGCCCGACCAGGCGGTGGACTCGTAGCCCGCGAGGCCGGCCTCGGCCATCGTCGGCACCTCGGGCAACAGCGGCGAGCGCTGCGCGCCGGTGACTGCCAGCGCGCGCAGCGAGCCCTTGGCGATGTGCGGCAGCGAGGTCGGCAGGTTGTCGAACATCAGGTCGATCTGGCCGCCGATCAGGTCGGTCAGCGCGGCCGCGCCGCCGCGGTAGGGCACGTGCAGGATGCTCACGTGCGCGAGGTGCTTGTAGAGCTCGCCCGACAGGTGGATGCTGCTGCCGTTGCCCGAGGAACCCATCGTGAGCTTGCCCGGCGAGCGCTTCGCGAGCGCCGTGAGCTCGGCCACCGTCCTGGCCGGCAGCGCGGGATTCACCACCAGCACGTTGGGCACCGAGCCCACCATCGCCACCGGCACGAAGGCCTTGCGCGTGTCGTAGGGCAGGTTGCCGTAGAGCGTGGGATTGATGGCGTGCGTGCCGACCGTGCCGAGCATCATCGTGTAGCCGTCGGCCGGCGCGTTGGCGACCTCGCGCGCGCCGATGTTGCCGCCGGCGCCGGGACGGTTGTCCACGATCACCGGCTGGCCCAGCGCCTGCGCGAGCTCGGTGCCCACGAGGCGCGCGAACAGGTCGGCCGCGCCACCGGGCGGGAAGGGCACGACCAGGCGCAGCGGCTTGGCGGGCCAGGCGGGGGTTTGCGCCATGGCGCCGGTGGCGAGGGCGGCCAGCGCGAGGGCGCCGGCGCCCAGGAGGGAACGTCGTTTCAAGGCTTGTCTCCGAAAAGCGGGAAGAAAAAGAGAGGAAGGGCTCAGGCCGATGCGCCGGGCGCGCGCGCGATGCCGTGGCGCAGGCCGCCGTCCACCGGCAGCTCGGCGGCATTGATGTAGGCGGCCTCGTCCGAGAGCAGGAAGCAGGCGGCGTTGGCGATGTCCCAGGCGCTGCCCTGGCGGCCGAAGGGCAGCGGCCCGCTCGCGCGGCCCGGGCGCGCGGCGCTGGCGGCGCGGCCCATGGGCGTGTCGATCAGGCCCGCGCGCACGATGTTGGCGCGGATGTCGCGCCCATGGCCCTCGAGCGCGACCGCGCGGCACAGCGCCGAGAGCGCGGCCTTCGAGCTCTCGTAGGCCGGGTTGCGGCCCGCGGGCATCAGCGCGGCCAGCGAGGAGACGAACACGATCGCGCCGCCGTGCTGCATGGCGGGCAGCGCCGCCTGCGCGCACAGCAGGTGGCCGCGCAGGTTCACGCCGAGGATCGCGTCCCAGCTCTCGGGCGTGACCTCGGCCAGCGGCCGACGGTCGCTGATGCCGGCGTTGAGCACCAGCGCGTCGAGCACGATGCCGCCTTCGGCCAGCGTGGCGAACAGCGCGCGCACCTGGGCCGGGTCGCCGATGTCGGCGGCCAGGGCCACATGCCGCGCACCGGGCGCCTGCGCCTCGAGCGCGGCCACCGTGTGTCGCGCGGCCTCGATATCGCGGTCGGCGCACACCACGCGCGCGCCGCGCCCTGCGAGCCGCACGCAGATCGCGCGGCCGTTGCCCACCAGTTGGGGATCGCCGCCGGCGGCCTGGCCGCCACCCACCACCAGCACCGTGCGGCCGGCAAAATCGCGCCTTGTTTCTGAGAACGTTTCCATATCGATTCCAAGGTTAAAGTGAGCGCCCAGGAGGCCGCAATCCATGGAACGTTTGCATAAGGGAAAACTATGAGCCGAACGCCCAGCCAGGCGGTCTCGCTGCGCGACGTGGCGCGCGCCGCCGAGACCTCGGTGGCCACCGTCTCGCGCGTGCTCAACCACAGCGGCTACGTCAGCGCCGAGGTGCGCAAGCGCGTCGAGAAGGCCGCGCAGGGCATCGGCTACGTGCCGAACTTCAGCGCGCGGCACCTGAAGACCGGGCGCAGCAAGGCGATCGGCTTCATGGTCTCGAACATGGCCAATCCCTTCCTCTCGGCCTTCTTCGCGGCGGTCGAGGCGCGGCTGCAGTCCGAGGGCTTCTCGGTGCTGGTCGGCAGCACCTTCGACCAGCCGCAGCGCGAGGCGCAGCTGCTGCACCTGTTCGAGAACCGCCGGCTCGAGGGCGTGTTCGTCTCGCCGAGCCGCGAAGACCTGCCCGCGGCGCAGGACGCTTTCGCGCGCTGCAAGCTGCCGCTGGTGGTGCTCGATCGCGAGACCGGCTTCGAGGCCGACGCGGTCTGCCAGGACCACCGCCAGGGCGTGGCCACGGCGGTCGACTACCTGGTCTCGCTGGGCCACCGGCGCATCGCGCTGTTCGGCCCCAATCCCGCGATCCGGCCCGGGCGCGAGAAGCTGCTCGGCTACCGCGACGGCCTGCGGCGCGCGGGCCTCGGCTACGACGAGGCGCTGGTGTGCATGCTGAGTTCGGCCATCGAATCCTCGGCCGCGCAGATGGACGCGATGCTCGCGCTCGCGGCACCGCCCACCGCGCTGATCGCGCTCGGCACGCGGCTGCTGTCGGGCGCGCTGCGCAGCGCGCGCGAGCGCGGCCTGCGCATCCCGGCGCAGCTGTCGGTGGTGGGCATCGGCACCGACGACGCCTTCGCGCTGATGGATCCGCCGCTGACCACCTTGCGCTTCGACATCGAGGGCGCCGCGCATGCCGCGGCCGAACTGATGCTGGAGCGGGTGGAAGGGCGCGCGCCCGAGGCGCGGCGCAGCGTGCACGTGCCGCTGGCGCTCACCATCGGCGCGTCATGCGCGGCGCCCGCGCGCTGAGGCGCGGCAGGGCGGCGTTCAGGCCGCGTAGAAGAATTCCTCGCGCACGATCTTGCCGTCCTCCACCGTGTAGAGCGCCATCTCCTCCATGGTGAAGCGCTCGCCGCTGGTCTTGAAGGTGGCGTCGATCTTGAAGCCGACGATGAAGCGGTCGTCGTGCGGCCACGGGCCCGCGACGATCATGCCGTGCACCTCGTGGTTCGAGGTCCACCATTCGCCCTTGCCGCGGATCGCCTCGATGCCGCGCACCTCGCGCGCCATGTCGGGCGGGCCGCCGGCCTCGACGCTCACCGCGTCGCTCGCATAGAGCGCCAGTGCTTCCTCGTAGGCGCCCTGGCGGCACAGCTCGACGAGCGTGTTGGCGATTTCCATCGTGTCCATCGTGGTCATGGGTAGCGGCCTTTCTGCGGATCGCAGCAACGGGGTTGGGGGGAATGGGAACGGCTGGAGTCAGTGTAGGCCGCCGGTCGCGCGGCGCCCATCGGGAAAGACCGGGAATGACAAGCGCGCCGCTCGGGACTCAGTCCGGCGCGTTGAGCGCGCGCATGCTGTCCACCGCCTCGCCCGAGGCCCAGAGCAGCGTGTTGAGGTAGGTCTCGATGCGGTCCACCAGCGCGGCGCGCGGGCCTTCGCGCCATTCGGCGCTGCCGTAGAAGGCCGACTGCTCGGCCTCGAGCGCCGCGCGATCGGCATAGGCGCGCACGAGGTGGTAGCTCTCTTCCTCGTGGTCGCCGCGGCCGTAGCTCACCACGTCCATGCCCCTGGCGCGCAGCATGGGCACGGCGCGCGCGTGCATGGCCTCGTGGAAGGCTTCGAGGGTGCCGGGTTTCAGCCGGTAGGTGCGGATCTCGAGCAGTCGCCGGGTCATGAGGATGTCCTTCCTGGGTGCCGGCCACCGTTGTACCGCGTGCCGCGCCGGCGAGCCAGCGCGGCGTGCTTCAGCAGAACACGATCGCCGTGCGATGCGCGATGCTCAGCCGCGCCGCCTCGTACAGCAGCAGCCAGGCCGCGTACTCGCGGTAGAGGCCGTTGTCGTCCTCGATCAGCGCGTCGATGCGCTCGGCCTCCTCGTCGCCGAGCTTGCCGTTGTTCAGGTGGATGCCCAGCGCGGGCGCCACGTAGACCAGTTCCTCGAGCAGGCGGTACGAGGAGCCGAGCATGCCGCCGGGCAGGCCCAGGGTTTCGTCGTCATCCTCGTCCTCTTCCTCGTCCTCGATGTCGTCTTCCTCGGGGCCGCGCGAGAGGTCGACGTCCTCGTCGTCCTTTTCCTCGTCCTCTTCCTCGGCTTCATCGTCCTCGTCGCGCTCGTCGAACAGCACTTCCTTGAAGTCCACCGGCACGTAGAAGCCCTCGGCATCCGAATGGCACAGCAGGTGGCTGTCCTCGCTGTCGAGCAGGGTCTGGATCTTCGGGTCGGCCGTGGGATCGACGTCGTCGGCCAGCGGCGTGGCCACCCAGTCGGGCGCGAGCACGCGGTGCGCGTAGGCGCGGCGCAGGTAATGGATGAAGGAGTAGGGGAAGCTCTCGATCGAGGCGCGCGAGTCGAACTCGATCGCCTCGCGCGGTTCGGTGTGCGGCGGCAGGCCGGCGGCGGCCAGCACGCGGTTGACTTCCGCCAGGTCCTCCTCGAACGCCTCGGCGCCCTCGGGATCGTCTTCGAGCAGCTCGGCAAGCATGCCGACGCAGATGGCCAGGCCCATGGATCACTCCTCGTGGTTCGTGGCGGCGATGGTGACGAACCCAGATGAAGGCGGGATGACGGCCGGCCGCGCGTTGCGCCGGGCCGTCACCCGCGGCGGCGGCCTCAGCGCGCCGCTTCGACCTTGATGCGCTCGTTCGGCACCTCGCCGAACATCTCGGGCGCGTACATCGCCTCGACGCGGCTCGGCGGCAGCGCGAAGTCGCCGACGTTGTTCAGCCGCACCGTGTACTCCATCTTCACCACGCCCTTGGGCAGGTACTGGTAGTAGCTGCGGAAGGCCTCGAAGCTGCGTTCCTCGAAGGCCGGCCAGCCGGCGCCCGACTTCTTCTCGCCCTGGGTGGCGATCTGCGAGTCGCGGCCCAGGCCGCTGCCGAGGATGGTGGCGCCGCCGGGCACCGGGTCGCTGATGACGACCCAGGTCATGTCGGCGCTGGCGTTGACCTCCAGGCTCACGCGCAGCACGTCGCCGCGCGTGTACTTGCCGGCCACCGCCTGCTCGACCGGCGTCACGGTCTTCTTGATCGCATAGCCGGCCGCGAACGGCGCCTTGAGCTGCACCGCCGCGATCGACTGCATCGTGAGCCAGGGCTTGCCCGTGCCCTGCTGGGTCACGAGCAGGGTGTCGCGCACCGGCGCGCCGCCCGGCGACGCGGCCCACGGCAGGAACATGCCGTTGTTGCGCAGGTTGCCCGGCGAGGCCGGGGCGCCGAAGAAGGTGGTCTGGTTCGGCGCGCCGGTCGCGTCGCTGGCTTTCACGCGCTCGACCTTGCTCCAGTCGACCTGCGCCTTGGCCGCGCCCAGGGTGGCGGCGGTGATGCCGGTCACCGGCGTGTTCTCGAACACCTTGCTGAACTTTTCGAGCGCCAGCCCGCCCCAGAGGTTGGCGGTGGTGGTGTGCCAGGCGCCGTTCTGCTGCCGGCCGATGAAGCCGTTGGCCAGCTTGCCGATGTCGTCCTTCCAGGCCGGGTCGTCCATCACGGTCAGCAGCAGGCGCGCGGTGTTGACGTCGCCGTTGGTCATCAGCCACCACCAGTAGTCGTCGCGCTCGGTGCTGAAGATCAGCTTGGTGCCCTGGTAGGACAGCCGCGCCTTGAGCACGTTGTTGGCCTCGTCCAGGCGCTGCTGGCGCTGCGGCACGTCCTGCACGCGCTTGAGGATGTTGAGCCAGTCGATCACCGCGCTGGTGGGCCACTGGTTCGGCGCGATGGTGATGCTGCCGAGCATGGCGCCCGAGGCCTTGCCGTAGCGCGACAGCGCCTCCAGCGCGGCCAGCTTGCGCACGTCCAGGTCCTTGCGCGGGCTCCAGAAGTCGCGCGTGAGGCGGCCTTCGACGAAGGCGATCAGGCCGGCTTCCATCGGCGCGCGCACGTCGTCGGCGAGCGCGAAGGCGGGATCGAGCGAAGCCGCTTCGTTGGTCGCCGCCAGCAGGTACGAGGTCAGGATGTCGCTGCCGCCGTTGGCCTCGCCGTCGCGCGGCGGGAAGTAGCTCGCCAGGCCGTCGCTGTCGAGGTAGGTGGGCAGCTGCGCGAGCACGCCCTGCCACATCTTCGCGTCGCGCAGGCCGACCGACTTGCTGGTCTTCTGCTCGAGGCAGATGAAGGGGTAGTTGGCGAACCAGTCGCGCACGCCCGGCAGGCCTTCGGCCAGCTTGGGCTGCAGCGACAGCTTCAGGCCGCCGCGGCCGGGCAGGGCGTCGGCCGGCGGCGCGACGTCGATGGTGAACGGGCCGTCGACCTGCACCAGCGTGGCCTGCTGCACCGTGAGCGGTACCGAGGGCACGATGCGCTGGCGCACCTTGAGCGCGTCGCGTGCGCCGCCCAGCGTGTCCTTGGCCTCGATCTCCCACAGGATCGCCTCGGCGCGCGTCTGCGCGAGCTGTGCCGGCGCGGTCACGTTCCAGGCCACCTCGCGCGCCTCGCCGGCGGGGATGTCCACCGTCTGCGGCTGCAGGGTGAGCAGCGTGGCGCGCGGCGTGGCTTCCACCTTCATCGCCTTCTGCGTGGTGTTGCGCAGCGTGATCTGGGCGCGGAACTGGTCGTCCTCGCGCACCAGCGGCGGCAGGCCGCTGATGATCTGCAGGTCCTGCGTGGCCTGGATGCTGGCCTGGCCGGTGCCGAACAGGTCGGCGCCCGAGTCGGCCACCGCCACGATCTTGAAGGTGGTCAGCGCGTCGTTGAGCGGCACCGTCACCACGGCCTGGCCGTTGGCGTCGAGCACCACGCGCGGGTTCCAGATCAGCAGGGTCTCGAGCAGCTCGCGCGTCTGGCCCTTGCCGCCGCCGCCGCCCGCGGGCACGGCCTTGCGACCGTAATGGCGCCGGCCGACGATCTCCATCTGCGCGGTCGAGGTGCTGACACCCCAGCTGCGCCGCTGCAGCATTGCGTTGAGCAGGTCCCAGCTGTCGTTGGGCATCAGCTCGAGCAGCGCCTGGTCGACCGCGGCCAGTGCGACCTCGGCGCCGGCGGCCGGCTTGCCGTCGGGCAGCTTGGCCGTGATCGTGACCTGCGCCTTGCCGCGCACCGGGTAGCTGGGCTTGTCGCTGGCCACCGTCACGTCGAGCTGGTGGGCGCGCGTGCCGACGCGGATCTCGGCCATGCCGAGGCGGTAGGCCGGCTTGCTGAGGTCGACCATGGCGGTCGGCGCCACGTACTCCTTGCCCTCGTACCAGAAGGCGGTCCACCATTCGCGCGGCGCCTTCCAGCCCCAGCTGAAGAAGCTGTACCACGGCACCTCGCGCAGCCGTCCGCGCAGCGCGAGCACGCTCACGTAGGCGTTCGGGCCCCACTCGGGCTTGACCTGCAGCGTGACCGTCGGATCCTGGCCGTTGAGCTGCACCACGTGGGTCTCGATCACGCCCTCGCGCTCGACCGACACCAGCGCGGTCGCGAAGCGGAACGGGCTGCGCACCTGGAACTTGGCGGTCTCGCCGGGCTGGTAGCTCTTCTTCTCGGGCAGCACGTCGATGCGGTCGTTGTCCTCGCCGCCGAACCAGAGTTCGCCCTGCTTGGTCACGTAGACCGAACTGGCGGCGCGGGCGTCGCGGCCCTCGCTGTCGGTGGCGCTGGCGACCAGCTCCACCTCGCCGGCGTCCTTGAGCTCGGTCTCGCACAGCAGCAGGCCGCGCGCGTCGCTCTTGCCGCTGCAGACGGTGCCGATGTCCTTGGTCTCGGTCTTGTTGTCGTAGGTGTAGAAGCCGCCCACCATGCGCTTGCGGCTGGTGGTGGTGATGCGCGCCACCGCGCGCACGTTGAGCGTCACGCCGGCCTGGGGCTTGCCCGCGAGGTCGAGCGCGAGCGCCTGGAACTTGACCTTCTGCGCGGTCGAGACCCAGCCCTCGGTCTTGATGCCGGCGATCACGCCCGCGGGCCACAGCGTCTGCGTGCTGCGGATGGTCTGCACCTCGCCGTTCGGGTCGGCGTAGGTGGCTTCCAGCAGCAGCTCGCGCGCGGCCTTGACCTTGGGCACCTTGTCGATCGTGAGCTTGCCCGCGCCGTCCTTGTTGAGCGTGAGCGGCAGCTTGTCGGCGATCACGCGCGTGTCGCTCGCGCTGTTGAGGTCCTCCTCGCCGCCCGTGGCCTCGGGGCCGGCCGCGGTGGCCGCCTGCAGGCCCGCGGCCTCCACCGGCCGCGGCGGGCTGAAGCTGAAGGCGTCGTAGTCGGAGAAGCTCAGGCTCTTGCCGCGCACCATGGCCGACACGCGCACCGGCAGGTTGGCCGCGCCGCCGCCGGCCACGTAGTTGATCTGCACGTCGGTGGGCACGGCCGTGGCCGCCACCAGCGGCTTCTTGTCGCTGGGCGCGATGCGGCCCTCGAGCACCGGCAGGCGGAATTCCTCGACGCGGAAGGTGCCGGTCGCGAAGCTGCGTCCGCCGCCGTCCTCCTCGTCCCCGTCGCCCTCCTCGCTGTTCTTCTTCGCGCCGCCGCTGCGCAGCTGCACCTCGTAGACGCCGAGCTTGGCCGCGGCCGGAATGGCGAAGCTGTTCTCGGCGCTCAGGCCGCCGGTGGCGGTCTTGCGCCAGGCCAGCGGCTGGGTGAACTGCTGGCCGCTGCCCTGGTGGGTGATGACCAGCGTGTCGGGCGTGCCGTCGGGCAGGCCGAAGCCCTTGCGGGTCTGGGTGCGGATCAGGCTCTTCATCGACACCGTCTCGCCGGCGCGCAGCAGCGTGCGGTCGAAGATGGTGTGGGCGATGCGGTCGGGCTCGGGCTGCAGGCTGGTGGGCACGTTGAAGCGCCAGGGCTCGATGCCGCGCTGCCAGTCGCTCTGCGTGAAGGCGAGGTCTTCCACGCCCTTCTCGTCCTTGGCGCGCGCGCTGACGAACCAGAAGCCCTCGCCGTACTCGTCCTCGCCGTTGCAGTTGGGCGCCTTCGAGGGCACGCCCTCGAGCATCACGGTGCCGTCGGCGCCGGTGGTGCCCGAGGCCACGGCCTTGCCGCGGCAGTCGGACACGCGCACCTGCGCGTTCGCCACCACCTTGCCCTTGTCGAGCGTGGTGACCCAGGCCATGGAGTTTTCGCGGCCCAGCTTGAAGTGCACCGCGAGGTTGGTGGCCAGCGCGCTGGTGCGCACGTACATCGTGCGGTTGGCGCCCAGGCGCTCGTCGAGCAGCGCGTCGCCGAGCTTCTGCGAGGCGATCTCCAGCACGTGGAAGCCCGGCGTCAGCGGGATGCCGATGACCTCGAAGGGGCGCGGGTCGCCGCTCTCGGCCTTGGGCATGTCGAGGGTCTTCACGCCGGGCTGGCCCGAGAGCAGCGACAGCGTGCGGGTCTGCACGTAGCTCTTGTCGCTGCTGTCGAGCACCGGTGGCAGCGGCGTGCGCAGGTCCTTGCGCGCCTCGGTGCGCGCGATGGAGTAGCTGTCGTAGCGGCGCACCTTGCGCAGCCACTCGATGATCTCGGCGTCGGTCTTCGGGTTGATGTCGCTGACCTTGCCGGGCGTGAGCGCCTGCACCATCAGCTGCGGCTCCACGCGGCGCACCGTCACCGGCATCATGGCCGGGGTGTCGGGCTCGGCCAGGCGCTCGATCACGCCGAAGGGCGAGGCCGCGAACTTGGCCAGCGGCGGCATGGCGCCGGTCGCCACCTTGAGCGGGAAGCTGTCGGGCGAGGCCAGCGGCCGGCCCGAGGCGTCCTCGAACTTCGAGGGCAGCTCGATGGTGAAGGAGGTGCTCTCGGCCAGCGGCGGCGCGAAGTTGATCGAGCTCACCACGTCGTCGGCGTTCTGGGACGAGCCCTCGTCGTCGAACTTGGGCGCGAGGGTCTTGCCGCCGCCCTTGAGCTGGATCGCCGCGGCCATCTTGCGCGTGACCGGGGCGTTGAACTGCAGCGTCATCGGGCGCAGCGGCAGGCAGGCGGCCTGCGCGTTCTCGCGCTCGCAGGTGAAGGAGGCCGCGAAGGGCTCGCGCACCTCGAAGCTCAGCCGGCGCTCGACGCTGTTGGCGACGCCCGAGGGCGTGGCCACGCCCTTGCCGTAGACGATCTGCAGCTTGCTGCCGGGCGTCAGCGTGCGGTTGCACTGCAGCGTGACGAAGCGCAGCGGCTCCTTGGCGGCGGCCTTGTCGCGGCCATAGGCCTTGAGCAGCTCGGTGCGCTGGGCGCCCTCGATCAGCTTCACGGGCACGCGCTCGCCGATGCCGTCGGCCGCGCACCAGACGTTCTCGCGCACGCTGTCGAGCGTGGCCGGGCCGTTGAGCTCGAGCACGAACATCTGCTGCTCGTCGATCTTGCCGTAGCTGCCGGGCTGGAAGCTGCGCACGAAGGGACCGCCGGTGGAGAACTGGTAGCGCTCGGGGCCGGTCAGCTCGCCGTTGGCGGGCTTGAAGGAAGCGATGCGGCCGATGGTGCAGCGCACGCCGGGCGGCAGGTCGTTCTCGAAGTCGTAGACCCACTGCTTGGCGTCGGTCCAGCGGCCCTGGCCCTTGCCGGCCTGCGCGTCGGTGCAGCTCACCGACAGCGGCGCCGGCGCCTTCGGATCGCCGAAGTTGACCGCGGCCTGGTCGAACTTGGCGACCACCTGGCGCACGCGCGAGACCTCGCCCTGGGGCGTGAGGCTGGTGATCTGCAGCGCGAACGCGGGGGCGGCCAGTGCCGCCGCGCCGAAGGCCAACCAGAGGGACCGCGCACTCATCGAACTGTTCACAACTATCTCCTCCTGAGGACAGCGCACGAGGGTAGCCGATTTGCATGGCGCCACGGCAGTGCCGTCTGTCATAGGCCGGTGGGCCGGCGCCTGCGAAGTCGCCCCTTCTTCTTACAATCGTTGACCCGGGCGAGCGTCGCGCGGACGAAGTCAGGAAACCGCCGCCAACCGATGAAACGCTACTGGGAAATCGACGCCTTGCGCGGGCTGATGCTCGTGCTGATGACCGTCACCCACCTGCCGACGCGGCTGACGGACCCGCTGGGCCAGCCCTTCGGCTTCGTTTCGGCGGCCGAGGGCTTCGTGCTGCTGTCGGCCTTCGTCGCCGGCCTGGTCTACAGCCGCATCGGCCATGCGCGCGGCCTCGAGTCGATGCGCAGCGCGTTCTGGCGCCGCGTGCTCAAGGTCTACCTCTGCCAGGCCGCCACCCTGCTGTTCCTGTTCACCGTCATCACCGGCGTGGGGCTGCACATCGACCAGCCGGCGGTCAAGAACCTGGTCTCGTACTACCTGGCGGCGCCGCGCGACGGCTTCATCTACGGGCTGCTGCTGATCTACGAGCCGGCGCTGCTCGACATCCTGCCGATGTACATCTTTTTCATGCTCATGAGCCCGTGGGTGCTGGCCTTCGCGATGCGCCATGGCTGGCTGCCGGTGATGGCGCTGAGCGCGGTGCTGTGGGCGGCGGCGCAGTCCGGCTTCAGCGAGTGGGTCTACGGGCTGGCGGTGCGCCACCTGGGGCTGCCGGTCCCGTACCACGAGATGGGCGCCTTCAACACCTACGCCTGGCAGTTCCTCTGGTTCGCGGGGCTGGCCATCGGCGCCAGCCGCAATGCGCCGGGCGTGAAGCCGCTGCGCTTTCCGGCCTGGCTGCTGCTGCTGGCGGCGGGCGTGGCGCTGTACTGCTTCTACTGGCGCCACACCGGCATCAATGGCCAGGCGCCGTTCGGCGGCGACGTGGAGCGCAACCTGCTGTTCGACAAGTGGCTGCTCGGGCCGCTGCGGCTCGTGAACCTCGTGGCGCTGGGCATCCTCGCGGTGCGCTTCGGTCCCTGGCTGATGCGCAGGCTGCCTCGGCTGGGCTGGCTCGAGGCCATGGGGTCGGCCTCGCTGCCGGTGTTCTGCGCGCACCTGGTGGCGGTGCTGCTGGTGCTGGCCTTCTATGGCGACAGCCAGACCGTGCGGCCCTGGTGGGGCGACGCGCTGCTGCTGGCGGCGGTGTTCACGGGCATGTACCTGGTGGCACGCGTCTCGCGCGGCGCCGATGTGCCGCCGCCGGCCGACGAAGTGCCGACCGAGCCGGCGCGCGCCTGAGGGCGCTGCGGCCGGCCCGTCCCCTCCCGGCTCCTTCTACGCTTCCTCGAACGAGCCCGCGATGTGGCCGCGCCATTCGCTGCGCTCGATCTCCTCGAGCGTCGGGTCGGTGGTCTCGTAGTCGCTCAGCAGCGTGAGGAAGCCCTGGGCCACGTCGCCGAGGCCCTCGGGATGCAGCCAGCCCCATTCGCATTCCTCGCAGTGCACGTACACCCGCGCGTTGGTGATGTCGTTCTGGAACAGGAGGCGGCCCTGGTTGCAGTTGGCGCAGGTGCTGGACCAGTAGAGGGTTCTCATTTGACGGGGTAGGAGGTGATGATCTGGTTGGTGCCGGGCACGAGCTTCATCTCGACCGAGCGAAAGAGCTCGCCGGTCGCCGCGGCGTTTCCGCCCGCGCGGCCCACGATCTCGTCCATCGGAACCCGGAGCATACCGGTGGCGTCGGGCTTGAGGCCCAGGTCCTGCGCCCGCTGCCAGGCCCGGTTGGTGGTGTCGACGCCGTCCTTGTAGAACACGCCGTGGCTGTCCTTGCCCGGCACGTCCTGGTTGTGGCGGCGCACGTGGTCCTCGCGCTTCTCGCCCTTGTAGGGGCCCTTCTTCGGCACCACGGCCTCCCAGTCGAGCGGCGTGTACTTGCGCTGCACCACCGTGCCGCGCGCCGCGGCCGCGGGATCGAGCGGCTCCAGCGGCGCGCCGCGGTTCATCTCGCGCGACCTGGCGAGCGCCTCGCCCGAGGCCGCGCGGCGCTCCGCCGCGAGCCGGGCGAAGGTGCGCGTGCGGGCGACCCCCACGAGGCTGCCCGAGAGCTGGTTCACGCCCGCGACCGCCTGCTCCGAGCCGCCGAGCAGGCGCGTGAGCGCGCCCGGGCCGCCGTAGACCGGTCCCAGGAAGGCGATGCCCATGGTGTTGCCCCAGCGCAGGTTGCGCTCGTCGAGCCAGCCCTGCTCCTGCGGCGTCAGCGGCGCGCTGTAGCGCGGGCCCGGGTTGTAGACGTCGCTGACGAAGTCGAGGTCGCGCCGCACCCGCAGCGATTCCTCGGGCGGCAGCGGGGCCTTGCCGGTCAGGTGGTCGGCGAGCCGCTGGCGCTTGTCGTCGATCAGCGATTGCGGCACCTCTTCGGGCCACTTCTCGCATTCGCGCTGGAACTCCTTGGCGCGCATGAGTTCGTCGGTGGGCTCCACGCCGACGGGCCGGTCGGTGCCGGCGGTCCAGCGCACGTACCAGGGCTTGGCGTCGAACTCGGCCTTGGCGCGCGCGTAGGGTTCGCCGCAGATGCCGGGGCGGCGGCGCACCATCGGTCCCTTGGGCACCTCGAAGGTCAGCACCCGCCCGGGCGTGCCGTTGCCGAGGAAGGGCGGCGTCGTGAGCAGGGAGGACAGCGAGGGCGCGGGCACCGCCTGCCCCGGCGCCTTCTCCTCGTCCTCCGGGATCGAGCTCATCAGGCGGCCCCGTTCATCTCGCAGAGATCGCCATGGCGCGCCACGGCGCGGCTCTCGACGAACACCGTCTGCGAACCGGCGACGATCTTCACGTTGCCCGCGCCGAGCGAGACGCCCGAGCGCACGCCGCTGCCCGCGTTGCCCGCCACGCCCTTGACGATGCTGTCGACCATCAGCACCTTCTCGCCGCGCGCGAACACGGTGTGCGAGTAGGCGGCCTGCTCGGGCGGCAGCATCGAGACGATGTCGAAGGGCACGACCTGGTTGCCGACGATGCAGAAGTCGGGCGCCACGTTGACCACCATGAAGCGCGACTCCGCGTCGGCGATGTGTTTCTCTGCGCTCATCCG
The DNA here is from genome assembly GCF_025376855.1 of Variovorax endophyticus. Taxonomy (NCBI): domain Bacteria; kingdom Pseudomonadati; phylum Pseudomonadota; class Betaproteobacteria; order Burkholderiales; family Comamonadaceae; genus Variovorax; species Variovorax endophyticus. Next base: position 1,873 of record NZ_JAHUTH010000056.1, on the reverse strand, counting down.
GTGGTCTCCATGGCTGCCGGTGCGCCGCCGATGCCTTGCGGGAGCGCTCGCTCGAACAGGTCGACCGCGACCGTGTCGAGCGCCTGGTCGAGCGTGAGCCGCCAGGTCAGGTGCACGAGCATCTCGTCCAGGTCGATGTGCACGGTGTCGAGCTTCATCGCCGTGCTGCGCTCGGTGCCGTCGCCGCCACGGCACAGGGCCTCGATCCACAGCCGCGGGAGCCGGGCCTCGAGGTCGGGCGCCGAGGCGAAGAAGCCGCTCAGCCGCAGGGTTTCGTCGCCGCGCAGGCCACCGGCCACGACCTGGTCGGCCGGGGCGTACTGGAAGAAGCCTTCATCGAAGTCCTCGGCATAGTCCATGTAGGGCTGGTCGCGATGGCGCTCGCGCCAGGCATCGTCGTAGGTGCCGGCCAGCGCGAGGCGCGGCTGCCAGAAGCGCGCGATCGGCGCGAAGCCGGCCGGCCGCGCGTCCTCGTGGTTGGCCTGCGAGAGCGGCGCGTCGGCATGCTCGATCTGCGGTCCGGGAAAGGGCTGCTCGACCGCATGGCGCGCGCCGGGATGCTGCCCCTGCGCCGCGCCGGCGAACCAGCCGCTGCCGCAGGGATTGGCCGCGTGGGTGCGCGGCGCGGCCGATGCGTCGTCGCCCGGGTCGAAGCCCCAGCCGCCATAGGCGAGCTCGTAGCGCAGCGGAACCGCGAGCGCGGGTTGCGGGGCGCTCAGGGTGCGCTGCGCGGCCTCGGGCTGCCAGTCCCAGTGGCGCGGCCCGGTCAGCCGCAGCGTCTTGTCCAGCAGCGGCGTCTCCTCGCGAGACAGCCGCAGCCGCGCCTGCCATGCGTCGCGCGGCGTCCAGTCGAGCGCGTGCGCGGTGCCCGTCAGGTAGACGTCGGCACCGGGCTTGACCAGCAGCAGGTCGGTGGCGGTGCGCAGGCTCGACAGCGCCGGCTGCGCGGCATCCCAGGGTTCGTCGGCGAAGACCGGGCCGCGGTGCGAGGCCGCGGCCTCGAGCCGGCCGGGCGCGAGCACGAAGCTCGCGCACAGCACCACCACGTCGTGGAAGCGCCGCCCCTTGCCCATCTTGTCGAACTGGAAGTGCACGAAGGACGTGGCGTTGCGCAGCTGGCGCAGCCGCGGCGCGGGGATCGGCGGCGCGGGCTCAGCCATGGGCGCCGGACTTGTCGATCGCGCCGACGCCGCTGGCGACCGCGCTCGTGACCGTGCCCAGGACCTGCGTCGCATGGGCCGCCGCGTCGCCGCCGCCGGCGGCCACCTGCTGGGCGATCGATGCGAGCTGCCCGGCCTTGCCGAGCAGTTCGGCGGGGTTGCCGCCCATCAGCGCGCCCAGGCTGGCCAGCGGGCTGCCCGGCGGCTCGGCCGGCGGCGCGCTCGGCACCGCCGCGGGCTGCAGCGCCGCCGCGCCGCCCACGGGGTTGAGCCAGATGTGCTCGCCGTTGACGGTCACGTCGTCGCCCTGCGCGGTGATGTTGATCTTCTTGCCGGTGACCGCGATCGAGCCGTCGGCCTTGAGCTGCACTACCGAGGCGCCCACGCGCAGCGAGATGGTCTTGCCGTCCATCTCGATGTGGCTGCCCTTGTCCCCGCCCACCGAGAGCAGGTATTTCTCGCCCACCTTGGTGGTCTGCGTCTTGCCGACCATGGTGTTGTCGACCATGCCCACCAGGGTGTTGCGCAGCATGCCGACGTTGAACGAGTAGGCCAGCCCGATGTTGACCATCTTGGCGAGGCCCACGTTGTGCATGTAGGCCATGCCGATGGTGCCGAGCTGGTTGCGGCCGACCTTCTTGCTGCGGTCGCGCCCCACCGAGTGGGTCTCGTCGTGCTCGACCTCGATGTCCTGGTTGCGCTCGGCATGCAGC
>NZ_JAHUTH010000055.1:0-31870 GCF_025376855.1 Variovorax endophyticus | reverse complement strand
GGAGCGGGCTCACGCCGACGGGGTACTCCCCTCCGCGAATGTCCCCCGGCCTTCGGCCTCCTCCTTGATTTCGCTGCGGGGAGTACCCCATCGACGTGAGTCTGGAGCAGGTCGGTTGAACCGGCTGGCACCACTGCTGCGCCTCCGTGCACAGGGCAGTGGGTGCTTCCCGCAGCGAAATAAAGGAGGAGCCGAAGGCGGGGGACATTCGCGGAGGGAAGTACCCGCTGTCCTGTGCACGCGCCCCGGACAAAAAAAATGAGCAGCACCCCAGACGTCATCGCTACACCCATGGCGCCGATACGCGCCAACGCCGTAGACCGCGAACGCTGGCTCACCGGCGCCGCTGTACTGCTCGTCGTCGCATTGCTGCTGGTCATCGTCGCACTGCCCGTCAGCGCACTCGTCGGCCAGAGCTTCTTCGACCGCGAAGGCGGCTTCGTGGGCCTCGCCAACTTCGCTCGCTACCTCGACAACCCCGCCCTGGTCCAGTCCGCCTTCAACAGCCTCTGGCTGGCCGCGATCAGCGCCGTGATCTGCACCGCCATCGCCTACGTCTACGCGTATGGCCTCACGCTCTCGTGCATGCCGGCCAAGGGCGTGCTGCGCGCCGTCGCGCTGATACCGCTGCTCGCTCCCTCGCTGCTGCCCGCCATCAGCCTGGTCTACCTGTTCGGCAACCAGGGCCTCTTCAAGGGCCTGCTCGGTGGCGCGTCCATCTACGGCCCGCTGGGCATCGTGCTCGGCTCGGTGTTCTGGACCCTGCCGCATGCGCTCCTGATCCTCACCACCGCGATGGCGACTTCCGACGGCCGCCTCTACGAGGCCGCGCAGACCCTCGGTGCCTCGCGCTGGCGCATGTTCCGCACCGTCACCCTGCCGTCCACGCGCTACGGGCTGATCGTGGCCGCGATGGTGGTGTTCGTGCTGGTGATCACCGACTTCGGCGTGCCCAAGGTGGTGGGCGGCCAGACCGGCGTGCTCGCGACCGACATCTACAAGCAGGTGGTCGGGCAGCAGAACTTCCAGATGGGCGCGGTGGTGGGCTTCGTGCTGCTGATCCCGGCCGTGCTGTCCTTCCTGGTCGAGCGCCACGTGCGTCGCAAGCAGGCGGCCGCGCTGTCGGCGCGCGCCACGCCCTACCAGCCCGAGCCGGTGCGCACGCGCGACCGCGCGCTGCTGGTGTTCTGCGCGCTCACGGCCTGCGCCATCCTCGTGATGATCGGCATGGCCGTGTTCGCCTCGCTCGCCACCTACTGGCCCTACCAGCTCGCGCCCTCGCTGAAGAACTACGACTTCAGCAACATGGACGGCGGCGGCTGGGGCAGCTACTTCAACTCGCTGCGGCTCGCGGTCTGCGCCGCCGTGGCGGGCGCGCTGCTCACCTTCGTCTCGGCCTACCTGGTCGAGAAGCCGCGCCACTTCGGCCTGCTGCGCGAACTGCTGAACCTGCTGGCCAACCTGCCGCTCGCGGTGCCGGGCCTGGTGCTCGGCGTGGGCTACATCTTCTTCTTCATCTCGCCCTCGAACCCGCTGCGCGCCATCTACGGCAGCATGACCATCCTCGTGGTCTGCACCGTGGCCCACTTCTTCTCGGTCGCGCATCTCACCTCGCTGACCGCGCTGCGCCAGCTCGACCGCGAGTACGAGCTGGTCTCCGAATCGATGGGCATCCCGTTCTGGCGCACCCTGTGGCGCGTGCACCTGCCGGTCGCGCTGCCCACGGTGCTCAACGTCGGCGGCTACTTCTTCGTCAATGCGATGACCACCGTCTCGGCCGTCGTGTTCCTCTATTCGCCGCAGACCACGCTGGCCGCCATCGCCGTGCTCAACATGGACGATGCCGGCGACGTGGCGCCCGCCGCGGCCATGGCCTCGCTGATCATGCTCACGGCCGCCGCCGGCCGCGGCCTGTTCGCGCTGGCCGGTCGCTGGGCGCTCGTGCGCACCCAAGCCTGGAGACACCGTTGACCGCCGCTCCCAACTCCTCCTCCTTCGACGTCATCGTCGTCGGCGCCGGCATCGTCGGCCTCGCGCATGCCTACACCGCCGCCAGGCGCGGCCTGCGGGTCTGCGTGATCGAGCGCGACGCCGCCTGCATCGGCGCCTCGATCCGCAACTTCGGCTTCATCACCGTGACCGGCCAGGCGCCGGGCGACAGCTGGCGCCGCGCCATGCATTCGCGCGACGTGTGGCAGGAGATCGCGCCGCAGGCCGACATCGACATCGTGCATCGCCACCTGTGGCTCGCGGCCTACCGGCCCGAGGCGCATGCGGTGCTCGAGGCCTTCATGCGCACGCCCATGGGCGAGGCCTGCCAACTCATCGATGCCGCCGAGGCCCAGGCCAAGGCGCCCGCGCTGCACCTGGCCGAGGCGCGCTCGGTGCTGTTCAGCCCGCACGAGCTGCGCGTGGAATCGCGCACCGCGATCGGCCGGCTCGCCACCTGGCTAGCGCACGCGCACGGCGTGAGCTTCCGCTTCGGCGAGGCCGTGCTCGAGGTGCAGACGCCGCGCGTGCGCACCTCGCGCGGCGAACTGCATGCCGAGCGCGTGGTGGTCTGCACCAACAGCGAACTGCATGGCCTGTTCGCCGATCGCATCGCGGCCCACGACCTCACCCTGTGCCGGCTGCAGATGCTGCGCGTGCAGCCCGAGGCCGGTTTCCGGCTGCCGGGCGCGGTGATGATGGACCTGAGCCTGGTGCGCTACGAGGGCTACAGCACGCTGCCCGAGGCGGCCGCGCTGCGCGAGCGCCTGCAGCAGGAAGAAGCGGCTTCGCTCGCGCATGGCATCCACCTGATCGTGGTGCAGAGCGCCGACGGCTCGCTGGTGGTCGGCGATTCGCACCACTACGCCGCCGCGCCCGAGCCCTTCGCGCTCGAGGAGGTCGACCGCCTGATCCTGCGCCACCTGCGCAGCACGCTCGACCTCGAGAGCGCGCAGATCGTCGAGCGCTGGAACGGCGTCTATCCCTCCTCGAAGACCACGCCCTGCGTGATCGACGCGCCCGACGACGCGACCCGCGTGGTGCTGGTCACCAGCGGCACCGGCGCCAGCACCGGCTTCGGCATCGCGCACGACGTGTTCGCCGGCTGGTGATCCCTTTCCTTCACGCGAGTCCCTGTTCATGTCCGCTACCCATTCCTCCAAGCTCCAGGCCGTCGTCTTCGACTGGGCCGGCACCATCCTCGACTTCGGCTCGTGCGCGCCCATGGGCGCCTTCGTGAAGCTGTTCGAGCAGTTCGGCATCGAGATCACCATCGCCGAGGCACGCGGCCCGATGGGCATGGCCAAGTGGGACCACATCAAGGCGCTGGGCTCGCAGCCGCGCATCGCCGCGCAGTGGGAGACGAAGCATGGCCATGCCTTCAACGATGCCGATGTCGACCGGCTCTACGAGGTGTTCACGCCGATGAATGCCGCCAGCGCGCGCGACCATGCCGACTTCATTCCGGGCGCGCTCGACGCCGTGGTCGCCGCGCGTGCGCGCGGCATGAAGATCGGTTCGACCACCGGCTACAACCGCCCGATCATGGAGGTGGTCGCGGCCATCGCCGCGCAGGGCGGCTACGTGCCCGACAACCTCGTGTGCGCGGGCGACCTCGCGGCCGGCCGGCCTTCGCCGCTGATGATGTACCGCTGCTTCGCCGACCTCGGCGTGTGGCCGGCCCACGCCGTGGTGAAGGTCGACGACACCGGCGTGGGCCTCGAGGAAGGCCTGAACGCGGGCACCTGGGCCGTGGGCCTCGCGGTCAGCGGCAACGTGATGGGGCTGACCCTGGCCGAATGGCAGGCGCTCGGCGCCGACGAGCAGCAGGCACGCCGCGAGCAGGCCACCGAGCAGCTGAAGGCGGCCGGTGCCCACTACGTGATCGACAGCGTGGCCGAGCTCATGCCGGTGCTCGACGACATCGAGCGCCGCCTCGCGGCCGGCGAGCGGCCCGGGCGCTGAGTTCCGTTTTCACGGCGGCGCGATCGGGCCCGCGTCCGACTTGACCGCCCATCGGGCGGGCCTAGCATGCCCGCCATGCGACACCTCTTCCTCGCACTCTGCTGCTGCCTCGGCCTGATGGCCGCCGGTTGCGACGACAAGCCCAGGCCGGGCAGTCCGATGCCCAAGGCCTCGGCCGCGCAGCCTCTGGTCGCGCCGTCGGTGGGCTGACGAGCCCCCGGGCATTGCCGCGCCGTCGGCGCGCGGTGCGTTCGTGCGCCATCGCGGCTGGCCTTGTATGCTCGACCTCGCCGTCGCCCTGACGGACGCATGCAGGACAAGAAAGAGAACGATGACGGAGACGCTCGCCGCACGCCACCCCTCCCACCAGCCCGATTCGCGCTACGCCATGGTGCGGCTCGGCCTCACGCTGCTGATCATGACGGTCGGCAGCAGCGGCATGTACGTGGTGTCGGTGATGCTGCCCTCGGTGCAGGCCGAGTTCGGCATCGACCGCGCGCAGGCCTCGCTGCCCTACACGCTGCTGATGCTGGGCTTCGGCATCGGCGGCGTGCTCATGGGCAAGCTGGCCGACCGCTTCGGCATGATGTGGCCGCTGCTCGGCGGCGCCGTCTGCCTCGGTCTCGGCTACGTCGCGTCGGGCCTCGCGGGCGGCATCGTCTCCTTCACCATCGCCCAGACCCTGCTGGTCGGCCTGCTCGGCAGCTCGGTGGCCTTCGCGCCGCTGGTGGCCGACACCTCGCTCTGGTTCGTCAAGCGGCGCGGCATCGCGGTGGCGATCTGCGCCAGCGGCAACTACGTGGCGGGCGCGGTGTGGCCGCCGATCGTGCAGCACTTCATCGAGACCGTGGGCTGGCGCCAGACCTACATCGGCATGGGCCTGTTCTGCAGCGTCACGATGGTGGCGCTGGCCTTCTTCTTCCGCGCGCGTCCGCCGGCGGCCGTCGCGGCACCGCCCGTCGCCGGTCCCGGCGGCGCCGCGGTGCGCAACCTCGCGCGGCCCTTCGGCTTCAGCACCGGCGCGGCGCAGGGCCTGCTGTGCGTGGCGGGCGTGGCCTGCTGCGTGGCGATGGCGATGCCGCAGGTGCACATCGTGGCCTACTGCAGCGACCTCGGCTTCGGCGCCGCGCGCGGCGCGCAGATGCTCTCGCTGATGCTGGCCTTCGGCGTGGTGAGCCGGCTGGTGTCGGGCGCCATCTGCGACCGCATCGGCGGGCTGCGCACGCTGCTGCTCGGCGGCGCGCTGCAGTGCGTGGCGCTGCTGCTGTTCCTGCCCTTCGACGGGCTGGTGCCGCTGTACGTGGTGTCGGCGCTGTTCGGCCTGTTCCAGGGCGGCATCGTGCCCTCGTACGCGATCATCGTGCGCGAGCACTTCCCGGCCTCCGAGGCGGGCGCGCGCGTGGGCACGGTGCTGATGTTCACGCTGTTCGGCATGGCGCTCGGCGGCTGGATGTCGGGCAAGGTGTTCGACCTCACGGGCAGCTACCACGCGGCCTTCCTCAACGGCATCGGCTGGAACCTCGTCAACGTCTCGATCGCGGCCTTCCTGCTCTACCGCGTCATGGGGCGCGGCCGCCGCGTCGCGCCGGCCTGAGCCGCCGTCCGGGCGGTCTGGGGCGGCAGAGTATATTCAAGCGACAGATTCTTCGAGCCGACCCCCGATGCCCGCTTCCAAGCCCACCGCCCGCCGACCCGACGTCCGCCCGCGCGCGCGCCGCGCCGCCCATGCGGAAGCGGTGTCGCCGGACGACGCGCAGGGGGCGCGCGCCGACACGCTGACCGATCAGGTCTACCAGCAGCTTCGCCAGTCGCTGATGACCGGCGCGCTGCTGCCCGAGCAGGTGCTGACCGTGCGCGGCGTGGCCGAGAGCCAGGGCGTGAGCCTGACGCCGGTGCGCGAGGCGGTGCAGCGGCTGGTGGTGGAGCACGGGCTCGAGGTGGTCAACGGCCGCACCATCCGCGTGCCGCGCCTCGATGTCGAGACCTACCGCGAGATCCTCAAGATCCGCATGGAGCTCGAATGCCTGGCGGCCAAGGAGGCCGCGCCGCGCATCTCGAACGACGAGATCGAGCGCCTCGACGGCGTGGTGCAGGCGCACCTGGCGGCGATCCAGGCCGGCGACGCGCACCGCACCCTGCTCGAGAACACCGAATTCCATCTCTCGATATATCGAGCCTCGGGCCAGGCCATCCTGATCCGCATCATCGAGAGCCTGTGGTTGCGCGTCGGCCCCACGCTCAACCTGCTGTTCCCGCAGTACTGCGGCAGTCTCACGGGCCACGAGACGCATCTGACCGCGATGGACGCCCTGCGCCGGCGCGACGGCGACGCGCTCGGACAGGCGATGCGCGACGACCTGACGCACGGCTCGCGCTACCTGATCCGGCTGCTCAAGCCTTGAAAAAGCGGCTGGCGCGGGTTTTTGCGTAGACAGAATATATTCTGATCGCCTAAAGTGCGGCCCAAGGCCTCGTTGCCGGGGCTCCAGTTCCTTCGTCTGTTCGAAGAAAGGCCGTCGCATGAAGTTGAATCTCTCCCGCCGCGAGTTCCACCTGGCCAGCGCCCACATGCTGCTGGCCTCTTCCGCTGGCTCGCTGCTGCTCGGGGCCTCGGGCCCGGCCGCCGCGCAGGCGCGTTCGGTCAAGCTCGGCACCTTCGGCGCCATCGATGCGCAGAACTACATCCGCGCGAAGAACATGGCGGCCAAGACCTTCGGCGCCGGCACCAGCGCCGACTTCGTGACCGTGCGCGCGGGCTCCGAGGTGATCGCGGCCATGGCCGGCGGCAGCCTCGACATGTGCAACATCGGCTCCAGCCCGATGATGGTCGGCTACGCCAACGGGCTGAAGGCCTCGATGGTCTACGTCTACAAGAACATCGTCGACAGCGAATGCCTGGTGGTGCAGGGCAACTCGGGCATCACCACGGTGGCGGGGCTCAAGGGCAAGAAGATCGGCCTGCCGTTCAACACCTCGGTGCACTTCGCGGCGGTGGCGGCGCTCAAGACCGCGGGCATCGGGCTGGCGGACGTGCAGCTCATCAACATGCGCGCCGACCAGATCGCCTCGGCCTGGCAGCGCCGCGAGATCGATGCCAGCTACATCTGGGTGCCGGTGCTGCCGCGCCTGACCGAGGACGGCGGCAAGATCATCTTCAAGACCGGCGACCTCAACAAGAACAACCTGCTGATCTTCGATGGCCTGCTGGTGCGCGACGAGTTCAAGCAGAAGTCGCCCGACCTGGTGCTGGCCTTCCTCAAGGACTACGAGCAGATCGCGCGCACCTTCAAGCAGGAACCGAAGGAAGTGGTCGAGACCATGACGAAGTTCCTCAACGTCGACGAGGCCGCGGTGATGCGCTCGCTCAACACCTTCTACCCGGTGCCCGCGCGCGAGCAGCTGCAGAGCCACTGGATGGGCAAGCCCGGCGAGAAGGACACGGGCGTGCTCAAGACCTTGCAGACGCAGGCGCAGTTCCTCCTGGAGTCGGCGCAGATCTCGGCCATGCCCAAGGACCTGAGCGGGCTCGTCGATTCGAGCTTCGTCGCCAAGATGGCCGCCTGAGACCATGGGACTGCCACCGCAGCAGGCGGGCACGCCCAAGGTCCGTTTCGAGGAAGTCTCCAAGCGCTTCGGCGACGGCCCCGACGCGGTGCAGGCGCTGGAGCCGATCACGCTCGACATCGCAGAGGGCGCCTTCGCCTGCCTGCTCGGCCCCTCGGGCTGCGGCAAGAGCACGCTGCTGAACATCCTCGCGGGCTTCGAGCAGCCCACGGCCGGCCGCGTGCTGATGGACGGTCAGCCGGTGCGCGGCCCCGATCCGCGCCGCGGCGTGGTGTTCCAGCAGGGCGCGCTGTTCACCTGGATGCGCGTGATCGACAACGTGGCCTTCGGGCCGCTGGCCACGGGCAAGTCGGCCGCCGAGGCCACGCGCATCGCCTCGCAATACCTCGAGATGGTCGGCCTCGCGGGCTTCGCGAAGCGCTATCCCTACGAGCTCTCGGGCGGCATGCAGCAGCGCGTGGGCATCGCGCGCGCGCTCGCCAATTCGCCCGAGATCCTGCTGATGGACGAGCCCTTCGCCGCGCTCGACGCGCAGACGCGCGAGCTGCTGCAGGAGGAGATCAAGCGCATCTGGCACGAGACGCGCAAGACCGTGCTGTGGATCACCCACAGCATCGACGAGGCGCTGTTCCTCGCGACCGAGATCGTCGTGATGTCGGCACGCCCGGGCCGCATCAAGGCGAAGTTCCATCCGGGCTTCGCGCAGAGCGACGACCCGGCCGTGGTCGCGAGCGCCGAGTTCGCGCGCATGAAGGCCGAGATCTTCGGCCTGCTGCGCGAGGAGGCGCTGGCCGCGCAGCACCAGGAGGCCCAGCGATGAGCGCCGCGCCCAACCGGCCCAACGGCGCACGCACCCGCGCGCGCTGGATCAACCTCGGCTCCTTCGCCGCGCTGTTCGTGCTGTGGCTGCTGATCACCGTGCCGATCGTGGGCGACCAGCCGCTGGTCGCGCCGCTGTTCCTGCCCTCGCCGATGTCGGTGTGGAACACCTTCCTCCAGCTCATGCAGAACGGCTACCAGGGCAAGACGCTCGCGCACCACCTGGGCATCAGCCTGTTCCGCTTCGGCGCCTCCTTCGTCCTCACCGTGCTGGTGGCGGTGCCGCTGGGGCTGTGGATGGGCATGAACGAGACCGTGAAGGCGGTGCTCGATCCGCCGATCGAGATCACGCGGCCGATGCCCAAGCTCGCGCTGCTGCCGCTGCTCATCATCTGGTTCGGCATCGGCGAGGTCTCGAAGATCGTGATCATCGTGCTCGCGCTGTTCCCGATCCTCTCGATCAGCGCCATGCAGGCGGTGCGCGCGGTGGGCCGGCGCAAGGTGCAGGCCGCGATGGCGCTCGGTGCCTCGCGCGCCATGATCTTCCGGCGCGTGATCTTCCCGGCCAGCCTGCCGGGCATCTTCACCGGCATCCGCGTGAGCATCGGCCTGGGCGTGACCATGCTGGTGGGCGCCGAGATGATCGCCACCAACGCGGGCATCGCCTACATGGCGATGTCGGCCTCCGACTTCCTGCTCACCAACGTCGTGATCGTCGGCGCGCTGATCATGGCGATCCTCGGCTACCTGCTCGACCTGCTGGCGCGGGCACTCGAAAACAAGGTCGTCCATTGGGGCGGCAAGGAAGGATGAAGCGACCATGGCACTGACACTCCCCGAGCAAGGCACGTCCTGGCCCGAACTGCAGCGGCGGCTCGAGGAGGCCGGCCGCGGCGACGCCGACTGGCGCAACGGCCGCGTGCCGATGTTCATCCACTATGCGGGCGAGGACGTGCTCGAGGTGGCCAAGAAGGCCTACCTGATGTACTTCTCCGAGAACGGCCTGGGCCCGCGCGCTTTCGCGAGCCTCGCGACCTTCGAGCGCGAGGTGGTGGAGATGGGCCTTTCGCTGCTGCACGGCGGTGCCGAGTCGCGCGGTGCCATGACCACCGGCGGCACCGAGAGCATCTTCCTCGCGGTCAAGTGCGCGCGCGACCGCGCGCTGGCGCGCCGCCCCGGCATGGCCAGGCCCGAGATCCTGATGCCCCGGAGCGCGCATCCGGCCTTCGACAAGGCCGCGCACTTCCTCGGCCTGGTGCCGGTGCGCACGCCGCTGGCGGCCGACTTCCGCGCCGACCCGGCGGCGATGCGCGCCGCCTTCACGCCCGACACCGCGATGGTGGTGGGCTCGGCGCCGGCCTTTCCGCACGGCGTGGTCGATCCCATTCCCGAGATCGCGGCGCTGGCGCGCGAGCACGGCTGCTGGATGCATGTCGATGCCTGCGTGGGCGGCTACTTCGCGCCGTTCGCGCGCGAGCTCGGCGCCGACATCCCCGACTTCGATTTCGCGGTCGAGGGCGTGACCTCGATCTCGGCCGACCTGCACAAGTACGGCTACACCGCCAAGGGCGCCTCGACCCTGTTCTTCGCCGATCCCGAGGCCTTCGCGCTGATGGGCTACTACTTCGACGACTGGCCGCGCGGCCAATACTTCACCCACACGCTGGTGGGCACGCGCGCGGGCGGCGCCATCGCCGCGGCCTGGGCGGTGATGAACTACCTGGGCCATGCGGGCTATCTGCGCGTCACCGAGCGCGTGCTCGCGACGCGGCGCGCGATGCAGCAGGGCCTCGATGCGCTGGGCCTGCCCACGCTGGGCCGGCCCGAGCTGTCGATCTTCGCCTTCGGCTCGCCCGCCCGCGACATGGGCGCCATCGGCCGCGGCCTCGGCGCGCGCGGCTGGACCGTGGGCTACGTGAAGAACCCCGACGGCATCCACCACATGCTGAACCTCACGCACGAGCCGGTGGTGGGGCAGTACCTGGGCGACGTGGCCGCGGTGCTGGAGGATCCGGCGACGTTGGCGGATGGCGGTGCTGGCGGGGTGGTGGCGCAGTATTGAACGCGGGAGCGGACGGAAACCCGAATTCGACAACCTGTCCAGCGTCCGCTCAGATGTTCGTGCTCGACGGAATCCGGCTCGGCAGCAGGTGCTCGTAGGGCCGCGAGCGCGTCGTGTTGCGCTGCTTGATCGTCGTTTCGATGTTCGCCAGCGCCGCGCGGAAGCGCTCGAGCGGCCCGCCCTGGCCCGCGATCGCGGGATCGATCAGCACCGGCAGGTGCGGAAACGCGTTGTCCTTGTACTCGCCGAGCGGCCGGTAGTAGACGCCGCCGAGGATGTGGAACAGCAGGATCTGCTCCTGCGCCGCGAGCCGCGCGGGCAGCATCTGCGACCAGGTGGCCTCCGACTGGCCGGCCGTCGAGGCGGGCGCCGGCGTGCCGGCCATGCCCGCGCTGAAGGGCGCGTAGGTCATCACCGAGAGCTGCGGGAAGTTCACGGCCGCATGCTGCGCGCTGGTGTTGAAGACGATGGCCGTGATCACGTCGGCCAGCCTGGCGCGCGTGGAAATGACGGGCAGCCCCTTCACCTTGCCGTGGGTCGATAGGTCGACGGCCCAGGCCTGCAGCTCGTGGTCGCCGCTCACGTCGGCGTCGCTGAGGTAGTAGGTCGCGACGTACTCGCCCACCCATTGCGCGATCGCGTTCCACAGCAGCAGCGCGTCGTCGCGGTACGGGTACTCGGGCAGCTCGTTCGGGTTGTCGACGCCGCGCGCGCGCAGCTCGTCGGGCAGCATCAGGTTGGCCTGGAAGTCGTAGGCCAGGCGGTCGCGGCCGCACTCGCGCTGCAGGGTCTCGATCGGCGCCGCGAGGATGCCGTCGCCCGTGGTCAGCGGCGCCATGATGATCAGCGTGGCCGCCTCGTTGATGAACATCGCGCCCTCGAGGTGCGGCGACAGCAGGCGGCTCAGCGGATGCGCGGTCGCGAGCTGGCGCTGCGTGGCCATCGCGAAGGCCTCCGACATCAGGTGCGTGCGGCCCAGGTGCACGAACATCTCGTGGTAGTTGAAGTCGGCCACCTGCACCGTGGTCTTGGCCGACTGCCAGGCCCAGTAGGCCTCGGCGTTCGAGGCGTCGTCCACGCGCAGGAAGATCGGATGCTGCGCCGGGTTCTGGCCGCACTGGATGGCCACGGGCACCAACGAACGGCCCGCCCTGGGCCGCGCGAACAGCGCGATCGGCATGAAGACATAGGCGGTGCCGGTCAGCGGCTTGGTCACCGGGCCCGTGGGCGCCATGTCGCCCAGGCCCTCGTAGTCGAGCAGGTAGAGGCGGCCCTCGGCGGCCGCGTCGGCGAGGCTGTCGGCGTTGCCCATGGCCTGCCGGTACTGCGCGTCGGTCAGCGGGAACTTCGAGGGCAGCACGCTCGCCTTGCGGATCAGCATCGGGTTCGGGCCGGCCACGCGCATCCAGGCGAACAGCGCGTTGTCGCGGAAGACCTGCGCGATCGACGGCTTCTCGATGGTCGCGAACAGCGCGTCATACTGCGCCACGGTGCGCGGCCCGCCGAGCAGGCCCTGCGTCATCAGGTCCTGGTGCACCTGTCGCAACTGGGTGGCGATGTCGCCCGCGGTGCCGGTCAGGGTTCCCAGCAAGGCGAGCGCCGCGGCCGGCAGCGTGAGCAGGCCGGCGTTCTGCGACAGCAGCTGCGCGAAGCTCGCCTGCAGGGCCGCGAGCCGCGTGCGCAGGTTGTCGAGCGTCTGCAGGCTGCCGCTGGCGAGCGGGCTGGTGGCGAAGGAGGCCGCGAAGTTCACGGCCGCCTCGAGCGCGCGCGACAAGGTCAGCAACTGGTGCTCGAGCGCCGGCAGCTCGGCCGGCGGCACGACAGTGCCCATCGGCACGCCCGCGAGGTTGAGGTGCGACTCGGTCCAGAGGTAGGTGGCCTGCCGGCTCACGAGTTCGAGCCGGCGCAAGGTGGCGCTGATCGGATCGATCTTCTGCGGCAAGGTGGGCTTGAGCACCGGCAGCGCGGCCGAGGCGGCGGATGGCTCGCCGGCCAGCAGGCTGCCGAATCCCGCTGCGGTGCCGGCCGCGGCCGCGCCCTTGAGGAGTTCTCTGCGTTTCATCGCTGGTGTTCCCTGTTGTTGTCGTGCATCTGGAACATCGGCCGATGGTTCTCGCCCTGGCCGACAAAATCGAACGCTCGTTCTATTCGAGCCAGCGGATTCTGCGGACGAGGCATGACGCCCGCAATGCGGGTAGCTGCCTAGGGCGAAGGTTCGCATCCGGCGTTGCGAAAGCGCACGCCGGTCAGGTGCTGTTCAGCGTCTCAGGCCGTGTGCGGATGCCGCGCGCGCTCGTACAGCGTGCGCGCGAGCTCGCGGTGCCGTGCGAGCAGCGGCGGCAGCTCGAGATCGACGAAGTGGCCCTCGCGGATGCGCACCTGGCCGTCGATGATGCTGAGCGCGGCCGAGGCCGGCGTGCAGAACACCAGCGCCGCCACCGGGTCGTGCCACGCGCCCGCGTGCGACACGCCGCGCAGGTCGAAGCCCACCACGTCGGCCGACATGCCCGGCGCGAGCGCGCCGATGTCGTCGCGGCCCAGCACGCGCGCGCCGCCCAGGGTCGCGATCTCGAGCGCCTCGCGCGCCGTCATCGCGGCCGGGCCATGGCCCACGCGCTGCAGCAGCATGGCCTGGCGCGCCTCGCCGAGCAGGTGGGCGCCGTCGTTCGAGGCGCTGCCGTCCACGCCCAGGCCCACCGGCACGCCGGCGCGGCGCATGGCGCCGATGGGCGCGATGCCCGAGGCCAGCCGCATGTTCGAGCACGGGCAATGGGCCACGCCGGTGCCGGTGCGGCCGAAGAGGGCGATGCCCGCGGGGTCGAGCTTCACGCAGTGCGCATGCCAGACGTCGCGGCCGACCCAGCCCAGGTCCTCGGCGTACTCGGCCGGCGTCATGCCGAACTTCTCGCGCGAGTAGGCGACGTCGTTGTCGTTCTCGGCCAGGTGCGTGTGCAGCGACACGCCGCGCTCGCGCGCGAGCAGCGCCGAGTCGCGCATGAGCTCGCGCGAGACCGAGAACGGCGAGCAGGGCGCGAGCACGATGCGCCGCATCGAATGGCGCGAGGCGTCGTGCCAGCGATCGATCAGCCGCTCGCTGTCGCGCAGGATCGCGGCCTCGCTTTCCACCACCTCGTCGGGCGGCAGGCCGCCGGCGCTGCGGCCCACGCTCATGCTGCCGCGCGCGGCATGGAAGCGCATGCCCATCGTGGCGGCCGCCTCGATCGAATCGTCGAGCCGCGCGCCGTTGGGGAACAGGTAGAGGTGGTCGCTGGTGGTGGTGCAGCCCGAGAGCATCAGCTCGGCCATCGCGGTTTGGGTCGACACGCGGATCATCTCGGGCGTGAGCCGCGCCCACAGCAGGTAGAGGTTGCTGAGCCAGCCGAACAGCTCGGCGTCCTGCGCCTCGGGCACCGCGCGCGTGAGGCTCTGGTACATGTGGTGGTGGGTGTTCACCAGCCCCGGCATCAGCACGTGGCCGTGCAGGTCGATGGCCTCGGCATCGCCGCTGCGCAACGCCTCGAGGTAGACCGGCGGCAGCTCGGCCGTGGCACCGACCCAGGCGATGGCCGGCCCGTCGATCACCAGCGCGCCATCGGCGATCTCGCGCCGCGCGGCGTCCATGGTGACGAGCACGTCGGCGTGGCGCAGCACGCGCAGCGGCCGGGGCGAGGAGGCGATGGAGGAAGTCATGTCATTCGGTTCCGTGCGAGGTGCGTGCTGCCAGTGTGAAGGAACGCTCCCTCGACTGCACGCCGTTGTAGAAGAGATTGAGCAGCACCGCGGCGACCGTGCCGAGCACGATGCCGCTGTGCGTCAGCGGATGGGTCCAGGCAGGGACGTGCTGGAAGAAGTTCGGCGACAGCGTGGGGATCAGCCCGAGGCCGACCGAGATCGCGATCACGTAGAGCGCGTGGCGCTCGCGTGCGTAGTCGATGCTGCCGAGGATTCGGATGCCGGTGGCCGCGACCATGCCGAACATCACGATGCCCGCGCCCCCGAGCACGAAGGAAGGCACCGATGCCACCACGTGCGCGACCTTGGGGAACAGCGCGAGCGCGATCAGCAGCACGCCGCCGCCGGCCGCCACGTAGCGCGAGCGCACGCCCGTGACCGTGACCAGCCCCACGTTCTGCGAGAACGAGGTGTAGGGGAAGGTGTTGAACACGCCGCCGATCACCGTGCCCAGGCCGTCGGCGCGCAGGCCGCGCGAGAGCGCGTCGGTGTCGATCCTGCGGCCCGTGATCTCGCCGAGCGCGAGGAACATGCCGGTCGATTCGACCATGGTGATCAGCATCACGATGCACATCGAGGCGATGGCCGTGAGCTCGAAGCGCGGCAGGCCGAAGTGGAAGGGCGTGGTCACGGCCATCCAGCTCGCTTCCTCGAGGCCGTCGAACTGCATGCGGCCGAGCGCCAGCGACAGCAGCACGCCGAAGACGATGCCCAGCAGCACCGCGATGTTGGCGATGAGGCCCTTGCCGAAGCGCGTGATCGCGACGATCGCCGCCAGCACGGCCGCGGCGATGGCGAGGTTCACCGGCTCGCCGTAGGCCGGGTTGGCCACCGCATGCGCCACGCCCTCGATGCTGCGCGTCGAGGTGGGCTGCCCGCCCGCGGCCCAGTGGATCGCCACCACCATCAGCGAGACGCCGATCAGCGTGATGACCGTGCCCGTCACCAGCGGCGGGAACACGCCGAGCACGCGCCCCATCAGCGGCGCGAGCGCGATGCCGAACAGCCCCGCCACGATGGTGGCGCCGTAGATCGCGGGCAGGCCCAGCGAGGGATCGATGCCGATGGCGATCATCGGGCCCACGGCCGCGAAGGTCACGCCCATCATCACGGGCATGCGGATGCCGAAGCGCCAGAAGCCGATGGCCTGCACCAGCGTGGCGATGCCGGCGGCCAGCAGGTCGGCATTGATGAGAAAGGCGATGTCGGCCTTCGAGAGGCCGAGCGCGCCGCCCACGATCAGCGGCACCGCGACCGTGCCCGCGTACATCACGAGCACGTGCTGCAGGCTCAGCGCGCCGCAGCGCATGAGGGGAAGCTTCTGGTCGACCCCTTCGCCGTCTCCTGCGGGGGGCTTTTTGTCGTTCGAAAGCATGGGACTTTTCCTTCCGGCCGATGACCGGCGCGGCAGTCTAGGAGCCAGGCCTTCGAACGCGCAAAGTCAATAAATGGCGCGCCCCGTGCACAAAAAGTGGACGGGCCCCGGCGCCGTGTTCAGGGCGCGAGCAGCTCGTCGAGGCAGGTCGTCACGTGGTTGGCGAACAGCTCGGCCGCGGGGCTCGGCGACTGCGCGGCACGGGTCTCGAGCGTGAGCGTCTGGGCCGGCAGGGTGGCGTCGCGCAGGGGCACGAAGACCAGCGAGCCGTCGTGCATCTCCTCGGCCACGTCGAGCCGGTTGAGCAGCGTGATGCCCTCGCCCTCGCGCACCAGGCGGCGCATCAGCGCGGTGGAGGTGGTCTCGATCGCGGGCGAGGCGCGCAGGCCCGAGCGTTCGAAGGCGGCATCGATGATCGGCCGGATCGACAGCGAGGGCGCGGGCAGCAGCAGCGGATGGCCCACGCACTCGGCCAGCACGGTGCTCGCATGGGCCGTGAGCGCATGGCCGGGCGGCACCACCGCGCCGATCGGCCATTCGCTCGCGAACAGGGTGCGAAAGCCCGCCGTGGCAGGCACGTCGTAGGCCAGCGCGAGGTCGGCATCGCCTTCGCGCACGCCGTGCAGCACGGCCGCGATCGGCAGGCCCAGCAGCTTGAGCTGGATGCCGGGATGGGCCGCGCGAAAGCGCCGCACCACGCCCGGCAGGAAGGCGTCGGCGAGGCCGGCGGTGGTGGCCAGCGTGACCTCGCCCTGGCGCAGCCCGCGCATGGCCTCGATGCGCTGGCGCACCCCGTCGAACTCGCGCAGCGTGCCGCGCGCATGCGCGAGCACCAGCTCGCCCACCGGCGTGAGCTTGAGCGTGTTGTGGATGCGCTCGAACAGCGGCGCGCCCAGCTCCTCCTCGAGGTTGAGGATCTGCCGGTTGATCGCGGTCGGCACCACGTGCAGTTGCGCGGCCGCCTTGCGGATCGAACCCGCGCGAACCACCTCGACGAAGTACCGGACCACCTTGGCGTGCATGACATCTCCCGCGCCACCGTGGGCGCGGGGGGATCATGCATGCGGGCTCAGAGGTCGGGCAAGCCCAGCGCGGGATCGCTGACCGAATGCTTGCCGGTCTCGACGCGGCCGGCGAAGCGTCGGTAGTAGGCCGGATCGGCATCGCAGGTGACGGCGAAGTCGTACCACTGGCCGCTGGCCGCGAGCTCCCAGTGCAGCTCGGCCTTGGCGCCGCCCGCGACGGTCGCGGTCCACGGGCCGTCGTCGCGGTAGGCCTTGGCGCGCACGCTGAACTTCGCCGCGGCCTGGCCGCCGTTCATCATCTCGAGGTAGACGTTGCCGTTGGCGATGTCGTAGCACACGCGCACCTCGGGCACGGCCGCGCCGCCGGCGCGCAGTGCGTTGAGGTCGCCCTGGAAATGGCGGTGGTAGCCGTTGGGGCCGAGCACCCAGAGGTCGTAGCGGCCGGCGTTGTCGACCGTCGCGTTCCAGCGGTCGTCGAGCGACTTGCCGGCTTCGACCATGTAGCGGCGCGGCAGGCGGTCGAGGTTGAGCCGGTCGTAGACATGAAACACGGCGGCCGCGTTGCCGGTGTTGGCGAACAGCAACTGCAGCGTGCCGCCGGCCGCGTCGGCCCTGGCGCTGGTGTGCAGCTCGTAGGGCAGCGCGCGCGAGGGCCGCGTGCCCGTGGCCTGGCGCGGCAGCAGGCCGTTGGCCGGCGGCGTGACCTGCGGCAGCGCCTGCTGCGCGGCGCGCAGCTGGTCGGCCTCGGCCTTGGTGCGGCGGCCCGCGAGCGTGGGCAGCGCCTCGCCGTTGGGATCGGCGAAGTTGAAGGCGCTCGTGAGGTCGCCGTTGACCGCGCGGCGGAACGGGCCGATGTTGCTTTCCTTCACGCCGAAGCGGGCCTCGACGAAGCGCAGCACCGAGGTGTGGTCGAAGGTCTGCGAGTTGACCCAGCCGCCGCGGCTCCACGGCGAGATCACGTACATCGGCACGCGCATGCCGGGGCCGTAGACGTTGCCGTCGGGCGTGGGCTGCGACTGCGTCATGCCCGGCGGCTTGGGATGGTTGAAGTACTCGAAGCTCAGGTCCGCGTCGGACATCGTGGTCTTGCCCGCGAAGGCCTTCGCCGAGGGATCGGCCGATGCGATGGGCGAGGGCGCCGAGGCCGAGGGCACGTGGTCGAAGTAGCCGTCGTTCTCGTCGAAGTTCACGAACAGCACGGTCTTGCTCCAGACCTCGGGCACGGCGATGAGCGCCTCCAGCACCTGCTGGATGTACCACGCGCCCTGCACCGGGCTCGAGGGGCCGGGGTGCTCGGAGTAGACGTCGGGCGGGATCACCCACGACACCGCCGGCAGCCGGCCGGCCTTCACGTCGGCGCGGAAGGCATCCATGATCGCGCCCGCGTCGAAGGCCGCCTGGTCGGCCACTGGCAGCGTGTTGGCCGTGCCCTTGTAGAGCGGGTTGCCGGCGTCGTCGCCGGGCGCGTAGGCCGGCGATGCGCCCTGCGGCAGCGAGGTGCTGACCGGCTTGGCCGAGGCCTCGTTGGCCTTGCGGAAGTTCTTGAAGCCCAGCAGCGGATTGCAGCCGTAGTTGTTCGGGATGTTCTGGTAGACCATCCAGCTCACGCCCGCGTCCTGCAGGCGCTCGGCATAGGTCTTCCATTCGTAGCCCTCGGTCGAGGGACCGGTCGAGCTCCAGGCATTGACGTTGTTCACGTAGGCCACGTTGCCGCCGGTGGGGCCGTTGGTGCCGGTCCAGTGGAACGAGCGGTTGGCGTGCGTGCCGGTGTGCATCGCGCAGTGATAGTCGTCGCAGATCGTGAAGGCGTTGGCCAGCGCGAACTGGAACGGCAGCTCGGCCTCGGCGAGGTAGCCCATCGACTGCACGTAGGGCGCGGTGCTGCTGACCTTCTTGTAGCGCGGCCACTGGTAGAGGCGGCCGCCGTCCCAGGCGTTGTGCGAGTCGACCCAGGTGTGCGGCGTGCTGCTCACGCGCTGCGCGTTGCCTTTGCTGCCGTCGAGGTGATAGGGCAGCACCACCTTGCCGTTCTCGTCGAGCTGCTGCCACACGTTGAGGCCGTTGGGCAGCGGGATCGGGAAGCGGTCGCCGAAGCCGCGCACGCCCTTGAGGGTGCCGAAGTAATGGTCGAACGAACGGTTCTCCTGCATCAGGATGACGATGTGCTCGACGTCCTGGATGGTGCCGGTCTTGTTGTTGGCGGGAATGGCGAGCGCGCGGCGGATGCTCGGCGGAAAGGCCGAGAGCGCGAGCGCGGCGGCGCCGGTGGTGGCGCTGCCGGTGAGGAATTTGCGGCGTGAGGTCATGGTCTTGTCGTGTTGTTTTTCGGGCCGTTGTATCAGGGCGCGCAGCGCATCACGGGCTGCGTGGTGGCGGGCGGGTTCTGCGTGCCGCCGTCGCCGCCGCCGGGGTTGCCCGTGCCCGGCAGGCCGCCGAAGCCGCCGCCGCTGCCGCCACCGCAGGCGGCGAGGGTGCAGGCCAGGATCAGCGCCGGCAGCAGCCGCGCGCGCGAGAAGAAGAGATGCATGGGAAATCCTCGCAGGTGTGTTTTCTTGTGAAGAGGCGACGAGGAGCGCGCCGCCACTGCCCACGGTAGGAAGCGGCAATGACAGTCGAGTGAAGAACGCGGCCGAGGTGTAAGCGCGCGTTGCGCCTGCGCGCGCGATGAATACCAAAGCCGGACAGGCAGCGCGCGAAGGGCTCGCGCGTACCGTGTCCGGCCTGGTGGGAAGGCTGCGGAAGCCCTCAGCGATGCATGGGCCTCAGAGGTCGGCCATGCCCATCGCGGGATCGCTGACCGAGTGCTTGCCGGTCTCGACGCGGCCCGCGAAGCGGCGCGCGAAGGTCGGATCGGCATCGCAGCCCACGACGAAGTCGTACCAGGCGCCGCTCGACGAAAGATCCCAATGCAGCTCGGCCTTGGCGCCGGGCTGCACGGTCGCGGTCCACGGGCCGTCGTCGCGGTAGGCCTTGGCGCGCACCGTGAACTTCACGGCCTTCTTGCCGCCGTTGAGCAGCTCGAGGTAGACGTTGCCGTTGGCGATGTCGTAGCACACGCGGACTTCGGGGGCGGCCGCGTCGCTCGCGCGCAGGCTGCCGAGGTCGCCCTTGAAGTGGCGGTGGTAGCCGTTCGGGCCGAGCACCCACAGGTCGTAGAAACCGCTGTTGTCGCGGCCCGCCATCCAGGTGTCGTCGAGCGTCTTGCCGGCCTCGACCATGTAGCGGCGCGGCAGGCGCGCGAGGTTGAGCTTGTCGTAGACGTGGAACACGGCGGCCGCCTTGCCGGTGTTCGCGAACAGCAGCTGCACCGTGCCGTCGAGCGGTGCCGTGCGCGCGCTGGTGTGCAGCTCGTAGGGCAGGGCGCGCGAGGGCCGCGTGCCGGTGGTCTGGCGAGGCAGTTGCGGATCGAGCGGCAGCGGCACCTGCGACAGCGCCTCCTGGTTGCGCCGGATCTGGTCGACCTCCGCGCGGGTGGCGCGGCCGGTCAGCGTGGGCAGCGCTTCGCCGTTGGGGTTGGCGAAGTTGAAGGCGCTCGTGAGATCGCCGCACACCGCGCGCCGGAAGGCGCTGATGTTGGGCTCCTGCACGCCGAAGCGGGTTTCGAGGAAGCGCAGCACCGAGGTGTGGTCGAAGGCCTGCGAGCTGACCCAGCCGCCGCGGCTCCACGGCGAGATCACGTATAGCGGCACGCGCGGGCCCGGGCCGTAGACGCGGCCGTCGGCCTTGGGCTGGCCGCCGCTGCCCAGCGGCGCGGCATGCGTGAAGTACTCGGGACCCATCGCCGAGTCCGACAGCGTGGTCTTGCCCGCGTAGCTGCCGTCGCCGTTGGGCGAAGGCGCCGAGGGCGAAGGCAGGTGGTCGAAGTAGCCGTCGTTCTCGTCGAAGTTGATCAGCAGCACGGTCTTGCTCCACACCTCGGGCACGGCGGTGAGCGCGTCCAGCACCTCCTGCAGGAACCAGGCGCCCTGGATCGGGCTCGAGGGGCCGGGATGCTCGCAGTAGATCGACGGCGCGTTCATCCAGCAGACCTGCGGCAGCTTGCCCTCGCGGATGTCGCGCTTGAACGCGTCGAGGTAGTCCTCGGGCTTCGTGCCGGGCAGCGTGTTGGCCACGCCCTTGTAGAGCGGGCTCTTCGCGTCGTCGGTGGCGCGGTCGTAGGCCTTGTAGGGCAGCGCCTGGCCGGTGTCGGCATAGGGCTTGTTGGGCTCGCCGCCGCTGGAGACCGGGTAGCCCGAGTCGATGTTGGCCTTGCGGAACTGCCGGAACGCGCCGAGCATGTTGTCGCCCCATTCGTCGGGCATGTTCTGGTAGCTGATCCAGCGCACGCCCGCATCTTCCAGGCGCTCCGCGTAGGTCTTCCAGGTGTAGCCCACGTTCAGCGAGCCGGGCTTGCCGTCGATCCAGTCCCATTCGTTGCGCACGAAGGCGGTGTTGGTCGCGGTCGGGCCGTTGGTGCCGGTCAGGTGGAAGGAGCGGTTGGCGTCGGTGCCGGTGTGCATCGCGCAGTGGTAGGCATCGCAGATCGTGAAGGCGTTGGCCAGCGCGAACTGGAACGGGATCTCCGTCGCCTTGTGATAGCCCATGGCCTTGCTGGTCTTGTAGCGCGCCCACTGGTACATGCGCCCGCCGTCCCAGGCGTTCTGGCTGTCGGCCCAGTCGTGCGGCGTGCCGCCGTCGCGCTGCGCATTGCCCTTCGAGCTGTCGAGGTGGTAGGGCAGGATGGCCTTGCCGCTGGCATCGCTCTGCTGCCAGACGTTCATGCCCTTGGGCAGCGGGATGGTGAAGCGGTCGCCGAAGCCACGCACGCCGGCGAGCGTGCCGAAGTAGTGGTCGAACGAACGGTTCTCCTGCATCAGGATGACGACGTGCTCGACGTCCTGGATGGTGCCGGTCTTGTTGTTGGCGGGAATGGCGAGCGCGCGGCGGATGCTCGGCGGAAAGGCCGAGAGCGCGAGCGCGGCGGCGCCGGTGGTGGCGCTGCCGGTGAGGAACTTGCGGCGTGCGTTGTCGGTCATGGTGCGTGCCTCCTTCACAGATCGCCCAGGCCCATGGCCGGATCGCTGACCGAATGCTTGCCGGTCTCCACGCGGCCCGCGAAGCGGCGCTGCCAGCTCGCATCGGCGTCGCAGCTCACGACGAAGTCGTACCAGGCGCCGCTCGACGAAAGATCCCAGTGCAGCTCGGCCTTGGCGCCGCCCGCGACGGTCGCGCTCCACGGGCCGTCGTCGCGGTAGGCCTTGGCGCGCACCGTGAATTTCGCGGCGGCCTGGCCGGCATTGAGCATCTCGAGGTAGACGTTGCCGTTGGCGATGTCGTAGCACACGCGCACCTCGGGCACGGCGGTGCCGCCGGCGCGCAGCCGGCTCAGGTCGCCCTTGAAGTGGCGGTGGTAGCCGTTCGGGCCGAGCACCCAGAGGTCGTAGAAGCCGCTGTCGTCGCTGACCGCGTTCCAGGCGTCGTCGAGCGTCTTGCCCGGTTCCACCATGAAGCGGCGCGGCAGGCGGTCGAGGTGCAGCCGGTCGTAGACGTGGAACACGGCGGCGGCCTTGCCGGTGTTGGCGAAGATCAGCCGCACGCTGCCGCCGATCGCATCGCTGCGCGCGCTGGTGTGCAGCTCGTAGGGCAGCGCGCGCGAGGGCCGCGTGCCGGTGGCCTGGCGCGGCAGCTGCGGGTCCAGCGGCAGCGGCACCTGGGCCAGCTTCTCCTGGTCGCTGCGCAGCCGGTCGGCCGCGCCGCGCGTGGTGCGACCCGCGAGCGTGGGCAGCGTCTCGTTGTTCGGGTTCGCGAAGTTGAAGGCGCTCGTGAGGTCGCCGCACACCGCGCGCCGGAAGGCGCTGATGTTGGTCTCCTTCACACCGAAGCGCGCCTCGATGAAGCGCAGCACCGAGGTGTGGTCGAAGGCCTGCGAGTTGACCCAGCCGCCGCGGCTCCATGGCGACACCACGTACATCGGCACGCGCACGCCGGGGCCGTAGACGCGGCCGTCGGGCGCGGGCTGGCCGGTGGTGCCCGGCGGCTTCGGATGGTTGAAGTACTCGGGCTTGAGCGCGTCGACCGGCAGCGTGGTCTTGCCCGCGGGCGTGCCGTCGGGGTTGATCGAGGGCGCGGCGGGCGAGGGGTAGTGGTCGAAGTAGCCGTCGTTCTCGTCGAAGTTGATGAGCAGCACGGTCTTGCTCCACACCTCGGGCACCGCGGTCAGCGCATCGAGCGTTTCCTGGATGTACCAGCCGCCCTGCACCGGGCTCGAGGGGCCGGGGTGCTCGGAGTAGGTGGCCGGCGCGACGATCCACGACACCTGCGGCAGCTTGCCGTTCCTGATGTCCTGGCGGAACTGCTCGAGGAAGCCGCCGTCGCCCATGGTGTTGGCGATGCCCTTGTAGAGCGGGTTGCGCGCGTCGTCGCTCGCCGGGTCGTAGACCGGCGAGGGGCCGTCGTTGCTGACCGGCTTGCCCGAGGCCTCGTTGGCCAGGCGGTACTGCTTGAAGCCCGCGAGCGGGTTGTCGCCGAAGTTCTCCGGCATGTTCTGGTAGACGATCCAGCTGACCTTGGCCTCCTGCAGGCGCTCGGGATAGGTCTTCCACTCGTAGCCCTTGGCCGAGCTGTCGATCGAGTCCCACTCGTTGTTGACCGTGGCCACGCCCGCGCCGGTCGGGCCGTTGGTGCCGGTCCAGTGGAACATGCGGTTCGAGTTGGTGCCGGTGTGCATGCTGCAGTGGTACTCGTCGCACAGCGTGAAGGCGTTGGCCAGCGCGAACTGGTAGGGCAGTTCGGCTTCCTTGAAGTAGCCCATCGCCGCGTTGGTCTTGTAGCGCGCCCACTGGTAGGTGCGCCCGCCGTCCCAGGCGTTCTGGCCGTCGCTCCACGAGTGCGGCGTGCCGCTCACGCGCTGGGCGTTGCCCTTGGTGCTGTCGAGGTGGTAGGGCAGGATGGCCGTGCCGCTGGCATCGCTCTGCTGCCAGACGTTCATGCCCTTGGGCAGCGGAATCGTGAAGCGGTCGCCGAAGCCGCGCACGCCCATGAGCGTGCCGAAGTAGTGGTCGAAGGAGCGGTTCTCCTGCATCAGGATGACGATGTGCTCGACGTCCTGGATGGTGCCGGTCTTGTTGTTGGCGGGAATGGCGAGCGCGCGGCGGATGCTCGGCGGAAAGGCCGAGAGCGCGAGCGCGGCGGCGCCGGTGGTGGCGCTGCCGGTGAGGAATTTGCGGCGTGCGTTGTCTGTCATCGCGGGGTCGTCCTTGGCGTTCTTCCGGTTTGGAAAGCTCGAACGCTCAGGGCGCGCAGCGCTTCACGGGCTCGGTGGTGGCCGGCGGATTCGGCGTGCCGCCGCCGGGGTTGCCCGCGCCGGGCAGGCCGCCGAGGAAGCCGCCGCCGCCATCGCCGCCGCCGCAGGCGGACAGCAGGCAGGCCAGCAGCAGGGCGGGCGCGAAGCGAAGCAGGTGAAGGGGACGTGGGACTTGCATGGTGATCCTCTCTCTCGGGGTCGTTGTGTGTGGGGGAACGGAATGCGATGGCGCTCAGGGCTCGAGCGTGGACAGCGGCTGGCCCGACTTGAAGATGCTCGTGAGCTCGTCGGCCGTGAGCGCGCGGTTCCAGATCGCGAACTCGTTGAAGTCGAGCGGGCCGCGCGGCGAGCTGGTCCAGCGCTTGTAGTACTGGCCGGTGCCGTCCTCGTTGAGGCTCAGGCCGTTCTTCAGGCCGCCGAGCTGGGCCACGATGTCGGCGGTCATGTCGGCGCTGCCGGTCTGCAGCGCGCGCGCGGCGTCGAACAGGTAACCGGTCATCTTGAGGTTGGCCTTGTCGATCACGACCGCCACGTAGGCCCACTGGCCGGCGCTCAGGCGGTAGCCGTTGCTGTCGGCGCGGCCGCCGCCCTTGCCGACGTTGAAGCGCAGCTCGCAGCCGTCGAACAGGCCGATCGCGAGGCCGGCGTTGCTGCCGCTGTCGTAGTTCTTGTTGGCGATCACCGAGGCGCCGTCGCCCGCGCCCACGCTGCAGCTCGCGTCGGTGCGCAGCCAGAAGCCGATGGTGTAGGCCGTGACCGAGGGCGCGGTCGCCACGTCGGCGGTCTGCACCAGGCGATAGCCGGCGGTGCCGTCGGCGGTCTTCACGCTGCTGTCCACGCGCAGGGCCTTGGCCTTGTACGGGGCCTTGAAGCCATCGTCCACGAGGCTGCCGCCGTCGGCGCCGGCGGCCCAGGGCGCGAGCGTGGAGGCGCTCTTGCGGTCGGCGGGCGGCAGCGCGTCGAGCGGGTAGTAGTTGACCAGGCCGTTGCGCAGCGTGGGCGCGAGCGTGGCGGGCTTCACGTAGGTGACGCGCGCCGGCAGCGCGAGGCTCGCATCGCCCGCGACCACGGTGTAGTCGAAGGCCAGGATGCCGTCGCTGGCCGCCTCCACGGGGTCGTTGTAGGCGGTGGCACCGGCCGCGAGCGTGGCGACCAGCTTGCCGTCGCGCAGCACCTTCACCGGCACGTTCGCGTTGCCCGCGAGCGTCCACGAGAGGTCGACGCTGGCCTTGTCGGCGCCGGTCGTCGCCACCAGGCCGCGCAGCGCGGTGGCGGCCTGCAGCGGCTGGCCGTTGAAGCGATAGGCCTCGGCCGCGGGCAGCGCGCCGAGGTGGCGCAGCACGGTCGGCGCGATGTCGGTCGCGGCGGCCAGCTTCGTCAGCGTGGCGACGTCGGCGGGCGCGGCCTCGCCGGTGGCGGGCAGCGCGGCCAGCGTCTTGTTGCTCGCGACGAAGATCGTCTTGGTCTGCGCGCTCTGCGTGCCGGTCGCGTTGCCGAAGGCATCGAGGCCGTTGGGCGTGGTGAGCACCACGAGCCAGTCTTCCTTCGCATCGTTGGCGCTGCGCCGCGCGATGCGCGCGAGCAACTGGCCGACCGCGGCGGCGGTGTCGGACACGGCGCGCTGGTAGGCCTCGCCGCGCGGGCCGGAGGGCGCCGCCGCGGCGGGCGCGCCGTACTGCGCCACCAGCAGGTCCCAGCCCTGGTCGATGAGCTGCGCGGTGCGTTCGGTCACGCAGGCGTCGGCGCCCGCGCAGTCGACGGCGGCATCGAGCGTGCCGCTCTCGTTCGCGAGCAGCGAGCGGTAGTTGGCGCCGGCCGTCACCGAGGCGGTGAGGTAGCCGGCGTCCTTCTTCAGCTTCGCGAGCGCGAACACCGAGGGCGCGAGCCTGGCGTCGATGCGCTGGTCGGCCGTGTCCCACTGCACCGAGTGGCGCTGCGCCCAGGTGCCGGTCACGAGCGTGGCCCAGCCGGGGCTCGCGGTGGTGCGCTGCTCGGTGAGCGCGCCATTGGCGCCGCCGGTCCAGGCCGGCGCGAGCTTCAGGCCCTGCAGCGCGGGCACCTTGTTCTGCGCCATCGCATCGCGCAGCGCGGCGTGGGTGAGGCCGTCGATCTGCACCACCAGGGCCTTGGGGCCGCTCTTGCCCTGGTTGGTGGTGGGCAGGTTGCCGTCGCCGTTGCCGCCGCCGGCGGGTGGTGTCGCGACCGGCGGGAAGACCACGCCGCCGCCGCCACCGCCGCCGCATGCGGCGAGCGCCATGGCCGCGGTCAGCGGCAGCAGCCAGCGGGTCGCGGCGCGTGATCGGAATGCGGGGAGCGCGTGAAGTTTCGGACGCATCGTGGAGCCCTGGAATGAGATGGAACGGAGTGCCGGTGACAGTCGGCCGGAGGCAAAAAAAAGTGCCCGGAGGGCACGTGTGCGGACGCCGCGAAGATTAGGGAGAACCCGTGACGCAGCAGTGAATCGCGCATGACAATGCGAAGGCATGCGCGTGACAGCGCATCGCCGGTTACTGCGAAAGAATGAAGTTGAAGGTGGCCGGCGGGTTCGGCCCCGCGCCCTGCGCGCCTAGCGCGAGCGCGGCTTCGCGGGCTTCGCCGCGGCCTTGGGCGCGCGTTGCTTCGATGGCGCCTTCGCGGCCTTCGCCGCTTCGCGCGCGGGCTCGTTGCTGATCCCGCTCGAGACATGCCCCGCCGGCACATGCCGCGCCGCCGCATCGACATGCCCGGTCTGGTCGTCGAAGAAGAAGTCGGGCTCGAACTCGCGCAGGAACTCGCCCTTGGGCAGGCCGCCGAGGAACATGGCCTCGTCGACGCGGATGTTCCAGTTCATCAGCGTGCGGATGGCGCGTTCGTGCGCGGGCGCGCTGCGCGCCGTCACCAGCGCGGTGCGGATGCGCATCTGCGCATTGCCCGCCATCTGCAGCCGGTGCAGCGCGGCCAGCAGCGGCTTGAACGGGCCGCCGGGCAGCGGCAGGTCGACCTTGCTCGCCTCGTGCGCCTGGAAGGCATCGAGGCCCTCGGCCTGGAACACGCGCTCGGCCTCGTCGCTGAACAGCACGGCGTCGCCGTCGAAGGCGATGCGCACCTCGTTGGGCCAGGCATCGCTGGCCTTCACCGATTCGACCAGCACGCGCGCGGCCGGGAAGCCCGCGGCCAGCGCCTCGCGCACGTCCTGCGCGTTGACCGAGAGGAACAGGTGGGCGCGCAGCGCGCGCAGGTAGCCGAAGGGCGGGCGGCCCTGCGTGAACACGCCGCGCTGCAGCTTGATGTCGGCCGCGGCGCTGGAGCGGAAGATGCGCATGCCCGAGACCGGGTCGTTGCGCGAGAGGATCACGACCTCGACGCGCTGCACGCCATCGTCGTTGAAGCGCAGCAGCTTGCGGATCAGCGAGTAGGCGATACCGGGCGCGGCCGGCACGTCGAGGCGCTCGAGCTGCAGCTTCATGTAGCCCGCGTCGTCGCCCGACTCGAAGATCTCGTTCTCTTCTTCGAGGTTGAACAGGGCGCGCGAGGAGATCGCGACCACGAGCTTGTCTTCGAGGGTGACGGGCATGGCGTGCGGTTGGACGGTCAGGAGTCGTCGCGGCCATCGTCGGCCGCATCGAACGAGAAGTAGAGCGTATCCGACCAGTGGCCCAGGCCGAGCTCGCGGATCGGCGCCTCGACCACCTGCTGCGCGGGCGGCAGCAGGCGTTGCCAGATGTTCTTCGGCCGCGGCGCGAGCGTGGCGAGCGTGCGCTCGATCTCGGCGTCGAGATCGGCCAGGCCCTGGCGCAGCTTCTCGACCTCGCCGGCCACGGGTGCGTCGCCCATGCCCAGCACCTCGGCCGGCTCGAGCACGAACCATTCGTCGGGCCGCGTGCGTTCGTTCAGGAAGCGCAGCGCCTCCTCGCGCATCGGCGAGATCGCGGGATGCTCGATGCGCGCGAGGAAGGCGGCCGCGCGCGCGATGCCCGGGCCGCAACGCCCGGCCAGCGCGAGCGGCTCGGGCTCGTTCCAGATCGCCGAGCGGCAGGGCCGCGTCTCGCACGAGACCAGCAGCCGGAACAGCAGCGGCACCGCGTACGCATGCTCGGAGATGCCGCGCAGCGTGGACGGGCTGGCCTGCGCATCGGGCAGGGCGGTGCTGGCATAGAGGTAGCTTCGATTCGCCATCGGCTTGCTCCTTGCCCGCGGCCGGACCGCGCGCGGGCGCTACTTCACGAACTGGTTGAGCTGGATGATCGGCAGCATCACGGCCAGCACGATCAGCATCACCACGCCACCCATCGCCACGATCAGCAGCGGCTCGAGGATGGTCGCCAGGTGCATGGCGCGGCGCTGCACTTCGGCGCCGAGCTGGTTGGAGGCGCGCTGCAGCATCAGCGGCAGCGTGCCGGTCTGTTCGCCGAGCCGCGCGAACATCGACACCAGGCCCGGAAAGCGCTTCTTCTGCGCCAGCGCCGAGGCCAGCGGCGCGCCCTCGCGCACCAGCACCAGCGCATCGAGCGCGTCGGCGCGCATGGCGCGGTTGCTCAGGGTCTCGGCGGCCGCCTGCAGCGCGCGCAGGATCGGCACGCCGGCGGTGGCCAGCATGGCGAGCGTGCTCGCGAAGCGCGCCGCGTTGTAGCCGCGCGCGAGCTTGCCCACCAGCGGCAGCTTGAGCCAGGCGGCGTCGAACTTGAGGCGGAAGGCCTCCTGCGCCAGCGCCAGCCGCGCGCCGATGGCGGCCAGCAGCACGGCGCCGAGCATCCACCAGCCGTAGTTGCGCACCGCGGCGCTGAGGCCCAGCATCACGGTGGTGAGGAAGGGCAGCGAGCGCTTGGTGCCCGCGAACACCTGCGCCACCTGCGGCACCACGTAGCTCACGAGGAAGATCACGATCACGATCGCCACCAGCGTGACGATGGCCGGGTAGAGCGCCGCGCCGACCAGCTTCTGCTGCAGCGCCTGGCGTTCCTCGAGATCGTCGGCCAGGCGGTCGAGCACCAGGCCGAGGTTGCCGCTCTGCTCGCCGGCGCCGATCACGGCGGTGTAGATCGGCGAGAACTCGCGCGAATGCGCCGACAGCGCGCGCGCGAACGGCGAGCCGGCGTTGACCTCCGCGCGCAGCGAGGCCACGAGGTTGCGTTGCTGTTCCGATTCGGCCTCGTCCGTGAGCGCCGTGAGCGCGCGCTCGAGCGGCAGGCCCGAGGAGACCAGGCCCGCGAGCTGGCGCGTCCAGACCGCGAGGCCGGTGGAATTGAAGACCCGCTTGCCGCCGCCGAGCCAGCGCGACAGGCCGCTCGCCTGGCCGGTGCCGTTGACGTGGTCGCTGCCGACCGGCTTGACCGACAGCGGGATCAGCGCCTGGGCGCGCAGCATGCTGCGCGCGCTGCGCGCGGTGTCGGCTTCGAGCACGCCTTCGCGCGACTGGCCGGCGGCATCGATGGCTTCGAAGGAGTAGGCGGGCATGGCGGAACTCGCGCGCTAGTCGCGCGTGACGCGCAGGAGCTCGGCGCGCGAGGTGATGCCGGCCTGCACCAGCCGTTCGCCGTCCTCGCGCATCAGGCGCAGGCCGCCCTGCGCGCCGGCCTTGAGCAGCTCGCTCTCGGCTGCCTTGCTGTGGATCAGGCCCTGGATGGTCTCGTCGGCCACCAGCAGCTCGAAGATGCCGGTGCGGCCCTGGTAGCCGGTCTGGCCGCAGGCCTCGCAGCCGGCGCCGCCGCAGCTGGTGCAGACCTTGCGCACCAGCCGCTGCGCGAGCACGCCGAGCAGCGAGGAACTCAGCAGGAAGGGCTCGACGCCCATGTCGGTGAGACGCGTGACGGCGCTGACCGAGTCGTTGGTGTGCAGCGTGGCCAGCACCAGGTGGCCGGTGAGCGAGGCCTGGATCGCGATCTGCGCGGTCTCGAAGTCGCGGATTTCGCCGATCATGATCACGTCCGGGTCCTGCCGCAGGATGGCGCGCAGGGCCTTGGCGAAGGTGAGCTCGATCTTGGCGTTGATCTGGGTCTGGCCAACGCCCGGCAGCTCGTACTCGATCGGGTCTTCCACCGTCATGATGTTGCTGCGGCTCGCATCGAGCCGGGCCAGCGCGGCATACAGCGTGGTGGTCTTGCCCGAGCCGGTGGGGCCGGTCACGAGGATGATGCCGTGCGGCTGCGTGATCAGCTTCTCGAAGCGCTCCAGCGTGTCGCCCAGCATGCCCACCGATTCGAGCGTGAGCTTCGACTCGCTCTTGTCGAGCAGGCGCAGCACGGCGCGTTCGCCGTGCGCGCTCGGCAGCGTCGACACCCGCACGTCGACCGCGCGCGTGCCGATGCGCAGCGAGATGCGCCCGTCCTGCGGCAGCCGCTTCTCGGAGATGTCGAGGTCGGCCATGATCTTCAGGCGCGAGATCAGCGCGGCATGCAGCGCGCGGTTGGGCTGCACCACTTCGCGCAGCGTGCCGTCGATGCGAAAGCGCACCGACGACGTGCGCTCGTAGGGCTCGATGTGGATGTCGCTGGCGCCGTCGCGCGCGGCCTGCGTGAGCAGCGCGTTGAGCATGCGGATGATGGGCGCGTCGCCCGCGCTTTCCAGCAGGTCCTCGACCGCCGGCAGCTCCTGCATCATGCGCGAGAGGTCGGCGTCGCTCTGCACCTCGCTGACCACCGCGGCGGCGCTCGATTCGCCCTGGGCGTAGGCGGCGCTGATGCGCTGCGCGAGCGGGCCGTCGGCCAGCACCTCGAAGGCCTGCACGCCGTACTTGCGCGTGACCTCGCCGACGGCGCTGCGCGCGGGGTGGCTCGACATCCACAGCGTGTAACGGCCGTCGTCGGCTTCCTCGAGCAGCAGTTGCTGGCTGCGGGCGAAGGCGTAGGGCAGGGGATAGCGCATGGGGCGGGTCGGCGGGGCGTGGTCGGTGCGTGGTTCGAGCGGGGCGGGCGGCCTTCGGGCCTCAGGGCATTTCGCGTTGCGTGGCCGGGTCGGCGGTGGGCGGCAGGGCGCCGCGCAGCGGGCTGGCCGGCAGCTTGCGGTTGTCGGGCGCGGGGATCGGCGGCGGGATCAGCTGCGTGCCTTCCTCGCGCAGGCTGCCCGAGGGAGCGCGCGGCGCGCGCGTCAGCGGCGTGTCGGGCAGGATCGGCGCGGCGTCGACCTTGTTGAGCATCGGGTTGCCGGTGTCGGGCTGGGCCTGGACCTGCAGGGCGCGGATCTGGTCGTAGCGGTCGAAGGCGAAGGCCTCGGTGGAGGCGGCGTCGCGCATCACGACCGGACGCAGGAACATCATCAGGTTGTTCTTCTCGCGCGAGCGGGTCTCGTTCTTGAACAGGTTGCCCACGACCGGGATGTCGCCGGCCAGCGGCACCTTCTCGATCTTGTTGCCGTAGTTGTCGGACAGCAGGCCGCCCAGCATGACCAGGCCGCCGTCTTCCACCAGCACGCTCGATTCGAGCGAGCGCTTGTTGGTGGTGGGGCCGTTCGGGTCGGTCAGGCTGCCGGGCAGCACGGTGGAGATCTCCTGGAAGATGCTCATCTTCACGGTGCCGTTCTCGTTGATGGTCGGGCGCACGCGCAGCGTGAGGCCGACGTCCTTGCGTTCGACGGTGGTGAAGGGGTTGAGGCCGCCCGTGGTGGGGTTCGAGTAGGAGCCGGTCGGGAAGGGCACGTTCTGGCCGATCACGATCTTGGCCTCCTCGTTGTCCAGCGTCAGCAGGTTCGGCGTGGACAGCACGTTCGTGTCGTTGTCGCTGGCGAAGAAGTTGGCGATGGCGCCCAGCACGTAGTGGCCGCCGATCTTGCCGCCGATGCCGATGTTGAAGCCCTGCGGCAGCGAGATGCCCTGCGGGTTGCGCGTGGCGATCGCCGCCGTGAGCGCCAGCAGGTTGGTGCCGGTCAGGCTCGAGTTGGTGCCGAGCACCGCGTTGTTGCCGAGCGCGCTCTGCCATTGCACGCCGAACTGCGCGGCCTTGGTCGCGTTCACCTCGACCACCAGCGCCTCGATCATGACCTGGGCGCGGCGGCCGTCGAGCCTGTCGATCACGGCGCGCATCTGGCGGTACTGCGGCTCGGGCGCGGTGATGATCAGCGAGTTGGTCGACGGGTCGGCCTGGATC
>NZ_JAHUTH010000054.1:0-32049 GCF_025376855.1 Variovorax endophyticus | reverse complement strand
GCGCGCGGGCGCCTTGCATCCAGCCCCTTTGCGGGGCAACGCGACCCCTTGCATAGCGTTAACAGGCCCTAGGCCGCGCACCCGCGCAGCGCCTGTCGGCCCACCCGCATTCACAGCATCAAAAGAAAGCACAACATGCCACAACGTTGGGTCCGTTTCGAACACGCCGGAGAAGCCGCCTTCGGCACCCTGGAGGACGACGCCGTGCGCGAGTATCGCGGCGACATGTACGGCACGCCCGAGCCCACCGGCCGCGTGTTCGCGCTGGCCGGCCTGCGCCTCTTGTCGCCGAGCGAGCCGACCAAGGTCATCGCGCTGTGGAACAACTTCCATGCCCTCGGCGAGAAGCTCAAGCTCGCCGTGCCCGAGGAGCCGTTGTACCTGCTGAAGGCGCCGAACTCCTTCTCGGCGCACGAGGCGCCGATCCGCAAGCCGCTGTGCGACGGCAAGGTGGTGTTCGAGGGCGAGCTCGGCATCGTCATCGGCAAGACCGCCACCGCCGTCTCCGAGGAACGCGCGCTCGAGCACGTGTTCGGCTACACCTGCGCCAACGACGTCACCGTGGCCGACATCCTCAACCGCGATGCCTCGTTCGCGCAGTGGGTGCGCGCCAAGGGCTTCGACACCTTCTGCCCCATGGGCCCGGCCATCGCCACCGGCCTCGATCCCGCCACGCTGGTGGTGCGCACCGTGCTCAACGGCGAGGAGCGGCAGAACTATCCGATCAGCGACATGCGCTTCTCGGTGCAGCGGCTGGTCAGCCTCATCTCGCAGGACATGAGCCTGCATCCCGGCGACGTGATCCTGTGCGGCACGTCCGTGGGCGTGGGCTCGATGAAGCCCGGCAGCCTGGTCGAAGTGGAGATCGACGGCATTGGCCGCCTCTCGAATCGCTTCGGCTGACGCGAAGAATTTCAACTCTTGGGGATCGACATGAAGATAGCAATCATCGGCGCGGGGGCCATCGGCGGCCTGGTGGGCGCCAAACTCGCGCTGGCCGGGGAGGACGTGACCTTCATCGTGCGCGGCGCCAACCTCCAGGCCATCGGCGCCAACGGCATCAAGCTGGTGTCGGCCGAGGGCGAGGAGCAGCTGGCGCGCAACGTGCGGGCCACCGACCGCTACGACGAGGCGGGGCCGCAGGACCTCGTGATCCTCGCGATGAAGGCGCACCAGGTCGAGGCCGTGGCCGACGACGTGGCCAAGCTCTTCGGGCCCGAGACCGCGGTCGTGACCATGCAGAACGGTATTCCCTACTGGTACTTCCAGAAGCACGGCGGCGTGCTCGAAGGCACCACCGTGCGCAGCGTCGATCCGCAGGGCGTGCTCAACGCCAAGATCCCGCCGCGGCGCGTGATCGGCTGCGTGGTCTATCCGGCCTCCGAGCTGATCGCGCCCGGCGTCATCAAGCACATCGAGGGCGACCGCTTCCCGGTCGGCGAGCTCGACGGCGCGACCACCGAGCGCGTCGAGCGCATCGCGGCCTGCTTCGCCAACGCGGGCTTCAAGGCACCGGTGCTCGACAACATCCGCGCCGAGATCTGGCTCAAGCTCTGGGGCAACCTGACCTTCAACCCGATCAGCAGCCTTTCGCACTCGACCCTGGTCGACATCTGCCAGTACCCGCCCTCGCGCGAACTCGCGGCCGCGATGATGCGCGAGGCCCAGGCCGTGGCGCACAAGCTCGGCATCGAGTTCCGCGTCACGCTCGAGAAGCGCATCGCCGGCGCCGAGAAGGTCGGCAAGCACAAGACCTCGATGCTGCAGGACGTGGAGGCCGGGCGCGCGCCCGAGATCGACGCGCTGGTCGGCGCGGTGGTCGAGCTCGCGCGGCTCACCGAGACCTCGACCCCGCACATCGACACCGTGTATTCGCTCGTGAAGCTGCTCGCGCGGACCATGGAAGAACAGCGCGGCCAGGTCCGGCTGCGCGAACTCGCCTGAGGACACCGACACCATGCGACGCCTTCGCAGCGCCAAGATCGTGGCCACGCTCGGTCCCGCCACTTCCGACGAGCCCGCGATCCGCGCGCTGTTCGAGCGTGGCGTGGACGTGTTCCGCCTCAACTTCAGCCACGGCACGCAGCACGACCATGCGCGCCGCCTCGAGACCATCCGCCGGCTCGAGAAGGAATTCGGCCGGCCCATCGGCGTGTTGCTCGATTTGCAGGGGCCGAAGCTGCGGCTGGGCACCTTCGAGGGCGGCCGCGCGCAGCTCGAGGCGCTCGCGCGCTTCCGGCTCGACATGGACCGCACCAGCGGCAACGGCCGCCGCGCGCCCCTGCCGCATCCCGAGATCTTCGCGGCGCTGCAGGAAGGCACCGAGCTGCTGCTCGACGACGGCAAGCTGCGGCTGCGCGTCGATCGCCACGGCGCCGACTTCGCCGAGACCACCGTGCTGGTGGGCGGCCCCATCTCCGACCGCAAGGGCGTCAACGTGCCCAGCGTGCTGCTGCCGATCTCGCCGCTGACGCCGAAGGACCGCGACGACCTCGACGTCGGCCTCGCGATGGGCGTGGACTGGGTGGCGCTGTCGTTCGTGCAGCGGCCCGAGGACATCGACGAGGCGCGCGAGATCATCGGCACGCGCGCGGCCATCATGGCCAAGCTCGAGAAGCCCGCGGCGATCGAGCATCTCGATGCCATCGTCGAGCGCTGCGACGGCATCATGGTCGCGCGCGGCGACCTCGGCGTCGAGCTGCCGCCCGAGCGCGTGCCCGAGCTGCAGCGCCAGATCGTGCGCGCCTGCCGGCTGCGCGGCAAGCCGGTGGTGGTGGCCACGCAGATGCTCGAGTCGATGATCGCCGCGCCGGTGCCCACGCGCGCCGAGGTGTCGGACGTGGCGACCGCGGTCTACGACGGCGTCGACGCGGTGATGCTCTCGGCCGAGTCGGCCTCGGGCAAGTACCCGCTCGAGGCCGTGGCGATGATGGACCGCATCGTCGCGCGCGTGGAGGCCGATCCCTCGTACCGCACCGGCATCGACGCCACGCACGAGAGCGCGCAGTCGACCACGGCCGACGCGGTCTGCACCTCGATGCGCCAGGTGGCCGCGCTGCTCGCGCCGGCCGCCACCGTGACCTACACCTCCTCGGGCTTCACCAGCCTGCGCGCGGCGCGCGAGCGGCCCGCGGTGCCGATCCTGAGCCTCACTCCCGACATGGCGACCGCGCGCCGCATGGCGATGGTGTGGGGCGTGCATGCGGTGCTGGTGGACGACGTGCACGACGTGGGCGAGATGATCGAGTGCGCCTGCCGCACCGCGCATGCCGAGGGCTTCGCGCAGCCCGGCCAGAAGGTGGTGGTGGTGGCGGGCCTGCCCTTCGGCAAGTCGGGCACCACCAACCTGCTGCACGTCGCGCGTATTCCAAACCATTCCTGATCGCGAATACTTGACCGCGGTCATGCGGCGCGCGCGCCGCCGGCCATAGCATGGGACTTCCGAACGAAGCAGTTCTCCAGGAATCCCCATGAAGCACGCGACCCTGCGCCAGTTGAAGGTTTTCGAGGCGGTGGCGCGGCTCCTGAGCTTTTCGCGCGCGGCCGAGGAGCTGCACCTCACGCAGCCCGCGGTGTCGACGCAGGTGCGCAAGCTCGAGGACCACGCCGGCAACACGCTGTTCGAGCAGTTCGGCAAGAAGGTCTACCTCACGGCCGCGGGCACCGAGCTGCTGCAGCTCAGCCGCGCGATCATCCAGCAGTTCGAGGCGGCCGAGAACGCGATGCTGCAGTTCAAGGGCATCTCGGGCGGCAAGCTCAACGTGGGCGTGATCAGCGCGGGCGACTACTTCTTTCCGCGCCTGCTGGTGGAGTTCGCGGGCCGGCACCGCGGCGTGACCCTGAACTTCACGGTGCACAACCGCGAGGGCCTGCTCACGCACATCGCCGAGAACCTCACCGACCTCGCGATCATGGTGCGGCCGCCCACCGACCTCGACACGCTGAACCAGCCCTTCGCGCCGCACCCTTACGTGATCATCGCGGCGCCCACGCATCCGCTGGTGGGCGTGAAGGGCGTGCCGCTCAAGCGGCTGATCCGCGAGCCCTTCGTGGTGCGCGAGCGCGCGTCCGACACCTGGCATTCGATGGAGGAGGGTTTCGGCGCCGCGCTGAGCGAGATCAACATCGCGATGGAGATCCGCAGCACCGAGACCATCAAGCAGGCGGTGATCGCGGGCATGGGCGTGAGCTTCGTGTCGGCCCACACCATCAGCCAGGAGCTGCGCGCGGGCAGCGTGCGGGTGCTCGACGTGCAGGGCTTTCCGCTGATGCTCAACTGGTACGTGGTGCACCGCCGCGGCAAGCGGCTGCCGCCGGTGGCGCAGGCCTTCAAGGACTTCCTGCTGCACGACGGCACCGCGCTGATCTCGCAGATCGTGCCCTTCGATCCGGCGATCTGAAGGCGAAAAAAAAGAGCGCTCGCGGCGCTCTCTCTTCGGGGTGGAGCCTCGAGGGCTCCGGGCATCAACGCTGTTGCAGCGCGGCGCGCACGGCCTTGGCGAAGATCACGATCGGCAGCGCGGCGATCAGGTCGCGCAGCACGCCGTTCGAGGCGAAGGAGGGGGCCTTGAGGGCGGTGGAATTCAGTGCGGTGTTGTTCATGGATGTGCTCCGAATACGGGTGAATGACGGGGTGGGTGGGAATGCGAACCTCCGAATTATAGGGTTTACCCTGGATTAGGGCAAACCACGAGTGACATGCCCATTTCGCGAGCAGGGCACGCGGAGGCACTCCAGAGTGGGCTGCGATGCGGTCGACCTGATCGCGAGGGGCATGCCGAAGACGCCACCGACTTGCATCAAGCGACGCGATCTCATCGCGCGCTAAGACGGCCATGCTAGGGAATTCACGGGGGTCCCGAGCGGGCTCCCTTCGAGGGAACTTGACGAGGGTCAAGAGTTTTTGGGTCGCTCCATCCGACAGTCATCCGCACGCAGGAGGCTGCGGGTCGAAGGTGCCGCGCAGCGGGGCCGACGGGACCGGAGGATCAGCCGAAGCGTGTCGATTGCGCGATGCGACGCCGTACTTGTTCGCATCTCCGCTTCGGGGACCGGTGACTCGAAACGAAACCGGCGGCGCCTCGATGCGATCCGCCGGACTTCAACTCAAACACAAAGATGAAGGACATTCAATGACTCGGCAAACGACCACGATCGCGGGTGCGAACCCCGCGATCTACTCCCCCTCGGGACACCATGGCGCCGCGGCGGCGCAGCGCTCGCAGAGCTACCGATGGGGGCAGCTCCTGATCGGCATCGTGTGCATGGCGATGATCGCCAATCTCCAATACGGCTGGACCCTGTTCGTCAACCCGATCGCGGAGAAACACGGCTGGAGCCGCGCCGCGATCCAGGTGGCCTTCACCATCTTCGTGCTCACCGAGACCTGGCTGGTGC
Source organism: Variovorax endophyticus (assembly GCF_025376855.1). Taxonomy (NCBI): domain Bacteria; kingdom Pseudomonadati; phylum Pseudomonadota; class Betaproteobacteria; order Burkholderiales; family Comamonadaceae; genus Variovorax; species Variovorax endophyticus. The sequence continues at coordinate 26,652 of NZ_JAHUTH010000054.1, read as the reverse complement.
CGATCGAGGGCTACCTCGTCGACCGCTTCGGCCCGCGTCCCGTGGTGCTGGTGGGCGGCGTGCTCTGCGGCATCGGCTGGGTGATCAACTCCTTCGCGGCCTCGCTGCCGGTGCTCTACATCGCGGCGGCCATCGGCGGCATCGGCGCGGGCGCGGTCTACGGCACCTGCGTGGGCAATGCGCTCAAGTGGTTCCCCGACCGGCGCGGCCTCGCGGCGGGCATGACCGCGGCCGGCTTCGGCGCGGGCTCGGCGCTCACCATCATCCCGATCTCGGCCATGATCAAGAACAGCGGCTATGAGGCCGCCTTCCTGTACTTTGGGATCGGGCAGGGACTGATCGTGTTCCTGCTCGCATGGATGCTGACGCGCGCGCCCGAGCATTCGAAGGCCGTGAACACCCGCAACGTGCAGCAGTCGCGGCGCGACTACGCGCCCTCCGAGGTGCTGCGCTCGCCCGTGTTCTGGGTGATGTACGCGATGTTCGTGATGGTGGCCGCCGGCGGCCTGATGGCGACCGCGCAGCTCGCGCCGATCGCCAAGGACTTCAAGATCATCGACGTGCCGGTGAACATCATGGGCCTGGTGCTGCCCGCGCTGACCTTCGCGCTGGCGATCGACCGCGTGCTCAACGGCCTGACGCGGCCGTTCTTCGGCTGGGTGTCGGACAAGATCGGCCGCGAGCAGACCATGTTCATCGCCTTCGCGATCGAGGCGGTCGGCATCCTGATGCTCTACAAGTACGGCCACAACCCGCTGCTGTTCGTGGTGCTGACCGGCATGGTGTTCTTCGCCTGGGGCGAGATCTACAGCCTCTTCCCCTCGACCTGCGCCGACACCTTCGGCGGCAAGTACGCGGCCTCGAATGCCGGCATGCTCTACACCGCCAAGGGCACGGCCTCGCTGCTGGTGCCGCTGTCGAGCGTGCTGGCCGCGAGCACCGGCAGCTGGGAGGCGGTGTTCTTCGTCGCGAGCGGCGTCAATGCCGTTGCCGCGCTGATGGCCTGGTTCGTGCTGCGGCCCATGCGCCGCAAGCACATCGAACGCAGCGAACTCCCGCACTGAGCGCCGACGGGTCGCGAGCCGCTACCATCGACGCCTTTGTCCAGGAGAACGGCGTGACCCTCTACAGACTCGACGAGCATGAACCGTCCATCGACGCCAGCGCGCGCGTGGCGGACACGGCGAGCGTGATCGGCCAGGTCGTGCTCGGCGCGCGCAGCAGCATCGGGCCGCGCTGCGTGCTGCGCGGCGACAACGAGCCCATCACCGTGGGCGCGGGCAGCCACCTCGAGGACGGTGTGATGCTGCATGCCGACCCCGGCTTCCCGATGACCATCGGCGCCGACGTGACGGTCGAGCGGCACGTGATGCTGCACGGCTGCACCATCGGCGACGGTTCGGTGGTCGGCGAGGACACCGTGGCGCTCAACGGCGCGGTGGTGGGGCGCGAATGCATCGTCGCCACCGGCGCGCTGCTGACCGAGGGCAAGGTCTTTCCCGACCGCTCGCTGATCTCGGGCCGCCCGGCCAAGGTCACGGGCCAGGTCGACGATGCCGAGGCCGCGCGCCTCGTGCAGCGCGCGCGCGAACTGGCCGCGCGCTGATCCGCGCGGGGCCGCCGGCGCGAACGGCCCCGCGTTCTTCTCCTTCCGTTCCCGCGCACCGCGATGGATTCGCGCGCGGAATACCTCGGTGTTGCGAACGGTTCGCACGCATCCCCGAAAGGCCCCCGGATATTCCGGCCGCGGCCCAGCGAAAGAGGCCTTTTCACAGGGCTCGCTCGCATTGACACCACCCCTGTTTCGATGGAAATTGACCTGCGTCAAGGTCATCCGCGCGCGATTCATCGACAGTGAATCCCGAGGCAGATGACCGCGCGCGGCTTCCGGTCCCCGCACAGGGAGGCGAGCGCGAATCGACGCCACGATGACAACGGATCCGCCGGCAGGCAGACAGCGGCGGACCGGTAACGGCACCAGATCGGACGGGACCATGACAACAGAAGCGCTGAACGCGTACGTAGCACGGCAGCCGGCCATCCGCGCATCGCGCGTGGAGGCTGGCCAATGAGCGAGGCCCTGCGACTTTCCGCGGCCGACGAACTGGCCGAGGTGCGCCGCGTGCTCGCCGCGCATGCGGACGAACAGGGCGCGTTGCTGCCGATCCTGCACGAGGTGCAGGACACGCTGGGCTACGTGCCCTCGCATGCGGTGCAGACCATCGCCGACGCGCAGAACCTCTCGCGCGCCGAGGTGCATGGCGTGATCACCTACTACCACCACTTCCGCGCCGAGCCGCCGGGCCGGCACGTGATCCAGATCTGCCGCGCCGAGGCCTGCCAGTCGATGGGCGCCGATGCGCTGCTCGCGCATGCCGAGAAGCACCTGGGCTGCGCGGTGCACGGCACCACCAAGGACGGTGCCTTCACGCTCGAGCCGGCGTTCTGCCTCGGCCTGTGCGCCTCGTCGCCCGCGATGACGCTCGACGACGAGCCGCATGCACGCGTCACGCCGATCCGTTTCGAAACGCTGGTCGCACAGGCAGGAGATTGCGCATGAACGCCGCCGTGAAGATCTACGTGCCGCGCGATTCCGCGGCGCTCGCGGTCGGCGCCAACGCCGTGGCCCAGCGCATCGCGCAGGAGGCCGCCGCGCGCGGCCTCGCGATCGAGCTGGTGCGCAACGGCTCGCGCGGCATGCTGTGGCTCGAGCCGCTGGTCGAGGTCGAGACGCCCGCGGGCCGCATGGCCTACGGCCCGGTCACGGTCGAGGAGGTGCCGGCGCTGTTCGATGCCGGCCTGGGCACGGGCGCGCGTTCGCATCCCTTGTCGCTCGGCCCCACCGACGAGATCCCTTACCTCAAGAAGCAGGAGCGCCTGACCTTCGCGCGCGTCGGCATCACCGACCCCGTGTCGCTGACCGACTACCAGGCGCACGAGGGCTACGCGGGCCTGCGCGCCGCGCTCGCGATGGCGCCGGCCGACATCGTGCAGCAGGTGCTCGACTCGGGCCTGCGCGGCCGTGGCGGCGCGGCCTTTCCGGCCGGCATCAAGTGGAAGACGGTGCTCAACACGCCGTCGGAACAGAAGTACATCGTCTGCAATGCCGACGAGGGCGACTCGGGCACCTTCTCCGACCGCATGACGATGGAGGGCGACCCCTTCGTGCTGATCGAGGGCATGACCATCGCGGGCATCGCCACCGGCGCGACGCAGGGCTACATCTACGTGCGCTCCGAGTATCCGCACGCGATCGCCGCGCTCAACGAGGCGATCCGCCATGCGGAAGCCGCGGGCTTCCTCGGCGACAACGTGCTGCGCTCGGGCAAGCGCTTCCGGCTCGCGGTGCGCAAGGGCGCCGGCTCCTACGTCTGCGGCGAGGAGACGGCGCTGCTCGAGAGCCTGGAGGGCAAGCGCGGCATCGTGCGCGCCAAGCCGCCGTTGCCGGCCATCGAAGGCCTGTTCGGCCAGCCCACGCTGATCAACAACGTGATCACGCTGGCCAGCGTGCCGATCATCCTGGCGCGCGGCGCCACCTTCTACCGCGACTACGGCGTGGGCCGCTCGCGCGGCACCTTGCCGATGCAGCTGGCCGGCAACATCAAGCACGGCGGGCTGGTCGAGAAGGCCTTCGGCGTGACCCTGCGCGAACTGCTCTACGACTACGGCGGCGGCTCGGCCTCGGGCCGGCCGATCAAGGCGGTGCAGGTCGGCGGCCCGCTGGGCGCCTACCTGCCCGAGTCGCAGTGGGACCTGCCGCTGGACTACGAGGCCTACGCGGCCGTCGGCGGCACCGTGGGCCACGGCGGCATCGTGGTGCACGACGACACGGCCGACCTGTCGAAGCTCGCGCGTTACGCGATGGAGTTCTGCGCGCTCGAGTCGTGCGGCAAGTGCACGCCCTGCCGCATCGGCTCGACGCGCGGCGTCGAGGTCATCGACAAGATCCGCGGCAACCAGAACCGGCCGCAGCAGGTGATCCTGCTGCGCGACCTGTGCAACACCATGGTCCACGGCTCGCTGTGCGCGATGGGCGGCATGACGCCGTTCCCGGTGCTCTCCGCGCTCGACCACTTCCCGCAGGACTTCGGCATCGAGGCACCCGACCGCAAGGCCGCCTGAGCCCCCAGAGAAAGCAAAGACATGTTGAACCATCTCAAGGAAACCGACTACGGCACGCCCAAGCGCGAATCCGAGCGCGAGGTCACGCTGGAGATCGACGGCACCGAGGTCACGGTGCCGGCCGGCACCTCGCTGATGCGCGCGGCCGTCGACGCCGGCATCCAGGTGCCCAAGCTGTGCGCCACCGACAGCCTCGAGCCCTTCGGCTCGTGCCGGCTGTGCCTGGTCGAGATCGAGGGCCGTCGCGGCTTCCCGGCCTCGTGCACCACGCCGGCCGAGGCCGGCATGAAAGTGCGCACCCAGACGCCGAAGCTGCAGGACCTGCGCAAGGGCGTGATGGAGCTCTACATCTCCGACCATCCGCTCGACTGCCTGACCTGCTCGGCCAACGGCAACTGCGAGCTGCAGGACATGGCGGGCGTGACCGGCCTGCGCAACGTGCGCTACGGCTTCGACGGCGCCAACCACATCAAGAGCGAGAAGGACGAGTCGAACCCGTACTTCACCTACGACCCCTCCAAGTGCATCGTGTGCAACCGCTGCGTGCGCGCCTGCGAGGAAACCCAGGGCACCTTCGCGCTGACCATCAGCGGCCGCGGCTTCGAGTCGCGCGTGTCGCCGGGCCAGGACCAGCCCTTCATGGAGTCGGAGTGCGTGAGCTGCGGCGCCTGCGTCGAGGCCTGCCCCACCGCCACCCTGCAGGAGAAGTCGGTGATCTGGCTCGGCCAGCCCGAGCACAGCGTGATCACCACCTGCGCCTACTGCGGCGTGGGCTGCGCCTTCAAGGCCGAGATGAAGGGCAACGAGGTGGTGCGCATGGTGCCGTGGAAGGACGGCAAGGCCAACGACGGCCACTCCTGCGTCAAGGGCCGCTTCGCCTGGGGCTATGCCTCGCACCAGGACCGCATGCTCAAGCCCATGATCCGCCAGAAGATCACCGACCCGTGGCAGGAGGTGAGCTGGGACGAGGCCATCAACTACGCGGCCGGCGAGTTCAAGCGCCTGCAGCAGAAGTACGGCCGCAACGCCATCGGCGGCATCACCTCCTCGCGCTGCACCAACGAGGAAACCTACCTGGTGCAGAAGCTGGTACGCGCTGGCTTCGGCAACAACAACGTCGACACCTGCGCCCGCGTGTGCCATTCGCCCACGGGCTACGGCCTGAAGCAGACGCTGGGCGAATCGGCCGGTACGCAGACCTTCCAGTCGGTCGAGAAGTCCGACGTGATCATGGTCATCGGCGCCAACCCGACCGACGGCCACCCGGTGTTCGCCTCGCGCATGAAGAAGCGGCTGCGCCAGGGCGCGAAGCTGATCGTGGTCGACCCGCGCCGCATCGACATCGTGAAGTCGCCGCACATCCGCGCCGCGCACCATCTGCAGCTGCGCCCCGGCACCAACGTGGCGGTGGTCACGGCGCTGGCGCACGTGATCGTGACCGAAGGCCTGATGGCCGACGAATTCGTGGCCGAGCGCTGCGACACGGCCTCGTTCGCCGAATGGAAGGCCTACGTCGAGCGCCCCGAGCAGTCGCCCGAGGCCACGGAAGCCTTCACCGGCGTGCCGGCCGCCGAGATGCGCGCCGCCGCGCGGCTGTTCGCCACCGCCGGCAACGGCGCCATTTACTACGGCCTGGGCGTGACCGAGCACAGCCAGGGCTCGACCACCGTGATGGGCATCGCCAACCTCGCGATGGTCACCGGCAACGTGGGCCGCGAGGGCGTGGGCGTGAACCCGCTGCGCGGCCAGAACAACGTGCAGGGTTCGTGCGACATGGGCTCGTTCCCGCACGAGCTGCCGGGCTACCGCCACGTGTCGGACAGCACCACGCGCGGTTCCTTCGAGGCCGCCTGGGGCGTGCAGCTCGATCCCGAGCCGGGCCTGCGCATTCCCAACATGTTCGACGCCGCGATCGGCGGCAGCTTCAAGGGCCTGTACTGCGAGGGCGAAGACATCGTGCAGTCCGACCCCAACACCCAGCACGTGGCCGCCGCCATGATGGCGATGGAATGCGTGGTGGTGCAGGACATCTTCCTCAACGAGACCGCCAAGTACGCGCACGTGTTCCTGCCGGGTTCCTCGTTCCTCGAGAAGGACGGCACCTTCACCAACGCCGAGCGCCGCATCTCGCGCGTGCGCAAGGTGATGCCGCCGAAGGCCGGCCTGGCCGACTGGGAAGTCACGGTGAAGCTGGCGAACGCGCTCGGCTATCCGATGAACTACAAGAACCCCGAGGCGATCATGGACGAGATCGCCGCGCTGACGCCGAGCTTCCATGGCGTGAGCTACAAGCGCATCGACGAGCTCGGCAGCATCCAGTGGCCCTGCAACGACGCGGCGCCCGAAGGCACGCCGACCATGCACATCGACAAGTTCGTGCGCGGCAAGGGGCGCTTCATCGTCACGCAGTACGTGCCGACCGACGAGAAGGTCACGCGCCGCTTCCCGCTGCTGCTGACCACCGGGCGCATCCTGTCTCAGTACAACGTGGGCGCGCAGACGCGGCGCACCGACAACAACATGTGGCACGGCGAGGACCGGCTCGAGCTGCATCCGCACGACGCCGAGGAACGCGGCGTGAAGGACGGCGACTGGGTCGGCATCCAGAGCCGCGCGGGCGAGACGGTGCTGCGCGCGACGGTGTCCGAGCGCATGCAGCCGGGCGTGGTCTACACCACCTTCCACTTCCCCGAGTCGGGCGCCAACGTGATCACCACCGACAACTCCGACTGGGCCACCAACTGCCCCGAGTACAAGGTGACGGCGGTGCAGGTGATGCCGGTGATGCAGCCTTCGGCCTGGCAGCAGGAGTACAGCCGCTTCAACCGGGTGCAGAACGAGCTGCTCAATGCGGCCTCGGCGCCCTCGCCCTCGAACGAGACGGTGCCCGCGAAGTAGGGCACGCGAGCGCAGCGCCATGAACATCGCCACCCTGCCGCTCGCGAGCGCCGACACGGCCGCTTTCTGCGAAGGCGCGCGGCTGCTGCCGGTGCGCGGTGTGCGCGGCGGCCAGCCGTTCGCGGTGCAGGACTGGGTGGCCGAGGAAGTGCCGGTGGCGCTCGAATACAACGGCATCTCGCACGCGGTGATGCTGGCCACGCCGCTCGACCTGGAGGACTTCGCGCTCGGCTTCTCGCTGAGCGAGGGGATCCTCGATGCGGCGCACGAGCTCTACGGCAGCGAGATCGAGAGCGCCGAGCGCGGCATCACGGTGCGGCTCGAGGTCTCGGCGGCCGCGTTCGCGCGCCTCAAGCAGCGGCGCCGCTCGCTGGCCGGGCGCACCGGCTGCGGCCTGTGCGGCACCGAGAGCCTGGCGCAGGTGGCGCGCGAGCTGCCGGTGCTGGCCGCGGGGCCGTCGTTCGAGCGCGCCGCGATCGGTCGCGCGATGGCGCAGTTCCAGTCGCTGCAGACCCTGCAGGAAGCCACGGGCGCGGTGCATGCCGCGGCCTGGTGCTCGGCCGACGGGGAGGTGTCGTGGCTGCGCGAGGACGTGGGCCGCCACAACGCGCTCGACAAGCTGGTGGGCGCGCTCGCGGCCAACGAGGTCGATGCCGCGGCGGGCTTCATCGCCGTGACCAGCCGCGCGAGCTTCGAGATGGTGCAGAAGGCCGCGATGGCCGGCGTCTCGCTGCTGGCGGCGGTGTCGGCGCCGACCTCCTTCGCGGTCGAGACCGCGCAGCGCGCCGGGCTCACGCTGGTGGGTTTCGCGCGGCGCGAGGACCTGGTGGTCTACTGCCATCCGCAGCGCCTGCCGGCCGACACGGTGCCGGCTGCGGCGAACGGGCAGCGCCCGCATTGATGACGAACAACCTCACGACGACAACGAGCGGAGACACAGCGCATGCATGACCAGTCGGTGCAATTGATCAAGATGGCCAACCAGATCGGCACCTTCTTCGAGGCCCAGACCCCGTCGGACGCCGGCGCGGCCACGCAGGCCATCGCGGCGCACCTCAAGTCCTTCTGGGCGCCGAGCATGCGGCTGGCGCTGGTGGAGAGCTTCGACCAGGGCAAGGCGCAGGCGATGCTGCCGATCGTGGCCACGGCCGTGCGCGACCACCGCGCCAAGCTGATGCCCGATGGCGGGCACATGGTGGCGGAGGCGAAGCTGCTCTATCCGCAGGGCGGCGGCGACGCCGGTTGAAACCCCGCTAAACCGCCGCGTGCGACAAGGCCTTCGCCTCGCGCCGCTCGGCATTGCGCGCGCGGCGCCGCTCGTGCGCCTGCAGCAGCGCTTCGTAATAGAGGCCCAGCGGCATCGCCACGAACACCATGCCCGCGACGTAGATCACGAGGCTGGCGATGGGGAAGCTGTCGCCGCCCCAGTGGGGAACGGAGGCCGCCGCGGCGATGGCCGCGACGACCGCGATCGCGGCGCGGAAAGCGCCGCGCAACCAGGCGATGCGGGTTTCGTCACCCTGCGGTGCATCGTCTGCCGGACGGTCTGATGCCGTGTTCCTCCCGCCTTTGTCTCCGTGCTCGTTCATCGTCGGCTCCTTGGAAGGCGTCTTCGATGATTCTTATCACGCGCCATCGCGGGGTCAAGATCGAAGTCCCGTACGAGACGCGGCTTCGCGCATGCCGCGCGCGTCGCATGCGTACCTCAGTCGTACTTCACGGTGTAGATCAGGTCGAGGCCGCTGGTCTGCCCGGCCTGGCCGCGCAAGGTGAGGCGCTGCGTGAGGTCATAGAAGATGAACAGCGTGCCGAAGGTGCCGCCGATGCTGCGCTCGTAGGTGACGTAGAAGTCCTTCGACAGCCGCTTGCCGAAGGTGACGGCCGAATCGCGCACGTCGCCGCCGCTGCCCGGGCCCTTGAAGCCCAGTTCGTCGAGGCCGAAGCGGCTGGCCAGGCTGCCGCCGCTGGCGCCCTTGCTGATGCGCCCGAGCAGCGAGAGCGCGGCCTGCTGCAGCAGCGCCGATTCGCCGCCGCTGGTGGCCGAGGCGCGGCCCAGCACCACCCACGAGAGCGTCTCGGCGTCGGACAGCGCGGGCTCCGAATAGAGCTTCACGCGCGGCGACTGCGCGCTGCCGCTGATCTGCACGCCGGCGCGCTGCGTGATGTTGGGCCGGATCGCGAGGATGTCGAGCTGCGGGTTGTCGTAGGGACCGTTGAAGCGCGCGATGCCGGTCTCCACGTCGAGCTGCTGGCCGTAGGCGCGGTACTGGCCCTTCACGGTCTTCACTTCGCCGGTGATGCGCGGCGGCGCATCGAGCCGCGTGCTGCGGATGTCGAGCTGGCCCTCGAGCCGGGTCGTGATGCCGCGGCCCTGCACCGCGAAGTCGTCGCCGAGGTCGAACTCGACCGAGATGTCGGGCGGCTTCGCGGTCTGCGGCTTCGCGGCCTGGGCCGCCTGCGCATCGCTGCGCGCGGCCTCGCGCTCGCGCGCCTCGGCCGCCTCGCGGTCCTTGGCGGCCGAGCGCACCACCACGTCGCTGCCGAGGCTGGGCGCGGTCTCGTCGGGCAGGATGATCACGGCGCGGTCGGTCTTGAGCTTGCCGCGCACGATGAACTGCCGGTTCTCGAGCCGCGCCTGCAGGTCGCCCGACAGCGTGACCTGGCGGTCGGTGCGCACCAGCACGCGCAGCGCGCGCAGCTCGGCCTGCAGCGCCATGCGGATGCCGGGCGCGCCGGCGGTGGTGCCCGCGCCCGACCAGTTGAGCTCGCCGCGCGCGCTCAGCGTGCCGCCATCGGCGCCGGCCTCGCTGGCCGCGGTGCTGCGGTTGCCGCTCTGGCCCGCGATGCGGGCCGTGCTGCCGGCGCCGCCCTTGAGCGTGAACTCTGCGATCTCGACGCGGTCGCCCGACAGGTTGGCGCGCAGCCGGCCGTCGCGCAGGTCCAGGCCCTCGACCGGCGCGCGCAGCGCCAGCTTGTCGGCGCCCAGCGTGCCGTTCCAGCGCGGCGCCGCGCGGCTGCCCGAGAGCGTGGCGTTGGCGTCGAGCGTGCCCGCCACGCGCCAGCCCGGCGGCGCGAGCATCGACCACACGCCGAGGTTCGGCAGCCTGGCGGCGACGCGGCCCGTGAGCGGCGCATCGGGCGCCCACTGCCAGCCGCCGGCGCGCTGCTGGAAGCGCGTGCCGGCCTCGGCATCGATCTGGCCCGCTCGTTCGCTGTCCCAGGCCAGCGTGGCGCGCACCGCCTCGCCCTGGGCGTCGAGCCGCAGCTCGGCACGCCGCAGCCCGGCCGGCGTGCTGGGGCTCAGGCCGGCTTCGCTGGAATTCATCTTGCGTTCGCTCGCGGTGCCGGTACCGCGGCTCTCGATGCGCGTGATCAGCGCGGCCTCGCCGGCCTGCACGCGGATGTCGCCGCTCTGGCGCGCGAGCCGGGCCTGGGCGCGCAGCGTGTCGCCGGCATCGATGTCCCAGTCGCCGTCGAAGACCAGGTCGCCGCTGATGCCGAGCTCGCCGAAGGTGGTGCTGGCGCCGAAGGCCTCGGCCCAGGACATCGGCAGGCCCTTGAGCTCGCCCTTCGACTGCACGCGGAACACGCGGTTGGCGGCGGCGCCGCTCTGGCTGAAGCGCAGCGGCTGCCAGTCGATGCGCACCGTGCCGGGCACGGGCCCGCGCAGGGTGGCGCCGGCGGCCGAGGCCTCGACCTCGAGGCGGTCGCCGCCGGTGCGCACCGTGGCCGTGACCTCGCGGCCGAGCTCGAGCACCCAGGGCGATTTCTGCGTGGCGGGCTGGGCGCTGTCCTGCGCCTGCAGCCGCAGGCTCGCGAGCGCGGCGCGCCATTGGCCGGCGCCCGCGAGGCCGCCGCTGGCGCGCGTGTCGAGCACCAGCTTCTGCGTGCCGGTCGCGGCTTCGCCCTGCAGCGACAGCGTGGCCTGCGCGATGCTGCCCGCGAGCTCGGCGCGCAGCGCGCTCAATTGCACCTGGGTTGCGGCGGCGCCGGCCTGTGCCGCGGGCAGCTGCAGGTCGAGCCTGGGCACCGTGAGGCTGGCCTTCAGGCTCGGCTCGGCGTTGCCGCGCGCGAGCGGCGCGGCGGGGTTCTGCAGCCGGCGCTGGAAGTTCTGCCAGCCGCCCTGCCAGCTCGCGTCGAGCCGGGCCGAGCCCTTCGCGGCGCGGCCCGCGAACAGGCCCGCCATCTCGGGCAGGCTCTCGATCCAGCGCTGCACGGCCTCGGTGTCGTCGATGCGCGCCTTGAGTTCGCCCGTGCCCTGCGTGGGCGCCATGCGGGCGTCGACCTGCGCCTCGGCGCCGGGCATCGCGAGCTTGAGGTTGCCGCTGCCGGCCTGCTCGGCCACGCGCACCTGCAGCTTGCCTTCGACGCTGGCGCGCTGCGCGTCGACGCGCAGCGTGCGCAGGTCCAGCACCTGGTCCTTCCACTGGCCCTGGGCCAGCACGCGGTCGAGCCCGAAGCCCGGCAGCGCCTTGCTGCCGGCGCCGCCCTCGGCACGCAGCGCGAGGTCGAAGCCGATGCCGCCGTTGTCGCCATCGCGCTGCTGCGCGGTGACGCGGCCGCTGATCGGCGCGCCCGAGAGTTCGCTGTACAGCGCGCCCAGCCGCACGCCCTGCACGTCGGCGCGCGCCTGCCAGGGCGCGGGCGCGGGGCTCCAGCGGCCCGCGGCGTCGATGCGGCCGCCGCCCGCGCGCAGCGTGGCCTGCGGGATGTCCCAGTGGGTGCCGTCGTAGCCGACCTGGGCCTGCAGCTGCTCGAGCGGCAGCTTGCCCTGGTCCCACGGGCCGGGCCGCGCGTTGCGCAGGTCGGCCTGGGCCTTCCAGGCGGCGGGGCCGGTGGCGGCATCGGGTTCGAGCGCGACGCTGCCGGTGAGCAGCGTCTGCGGCGCGCCGGGCCACAGGCTCGACGCATCGACGTTGCGCAGGTCGGCCTTGGCCGCGATCACGGGCTGCGGCTGCCAGGGTGCGAGGGTGGCCGCGAGCTTGGCCTCCATCGGGGCGTCGGCATCGGGCTCGGCCGGCGCGAGTTCGGCCTGGACGTTCAGGCGCGCGTCGGCGCCCGCGAGCGTGCCCTGGATGCCGGCCTTGGCCAGCACCTCGAGGCTGCGTTCCTCGGGCAGCGGCGCCTTCACGCGGCCGTCGAGCGTCGCCTCGATGGCCATCGGCGCCGCGCCCTGCAGCTTCACGCGCGCGCTGTAGTGGCCCTCGGCGATGTCGACGCCGTCGACGTCGAGCTTGTGTTCGCCGCCGGTGTAGCGGTAGTGGCCCGCGAGCTGCTGCGCCTGCAGCGCGGGCGGGCCGGCCCAGCGCAGGTCGTCGATGCGGAACGGCAGGTCGACCTCGACCGGCAGCACGATCTTCTCGAGCGGCTCGGCGGGCTTGTCGCTCGGTGGGCCGCGGCGTTCGATCAGCAACTGCGCCGCATGCACCTCGCCGAGCTGCACCTTGCGCTCGAACAGCGGCGCGAGCTGCCAGCCGATCTTCGCCTCGCGCACCTCGACCGCGAGGCTCTCGCTCTGCCAGCGCAGCCAGCCGATGCGTCCGCCGGTGCGCAGCGAGCCCGTGACCTCGCGGCTCTCGAGCGTCTGGCCGGCCGGCAGGTAGGCCGCGGCCTTGGCGAGCGCGAAGGCCAGCGACTGGTTCGAGCCCAGCCACCACCAGGCGGCGCCGAGCACCAGCAGCAGCGCGACGAACAGGCCGGCGATGGTCCAGGCCAGCGCGCGCAGGGCGCGGCGGGTGCGCGAGCGCCGGGCCGGCGGCGTCGGTGGAGTGGGGGTCTCGGTCGCTGCGCTCGCCATCGTGCTCAGAAGGTGAAGCCCAGCCGCACGTGCAGCCGGAACTTGCGCGTGTCCACGCCATAGGCCAGGTCGGCCTGCACCGGCCCGACCGGGCTGCGCCAGCGCGTGCCCACGCCCACGCCGACCTTGGGCTTGAGCTCGCTGGGCTTGTCGGCCACCGCGCCGGCATCGACGAACACCACGCTCTCGAAGTCGGTGAGCTTGTCCTTGTAGACGAAGGGGCGCTGCCACTCGAGGCTCAGCACGCCGAGGTAGCGGCCCGCCACGGTCTGGCCGTCGCTGCGCACGGTGCCGATGTCGCGATAGCCGTAGCCGCGCACGGTGGTGTCGCCGCCGGTCAGGAACATCAGGGTGGAGGGGATCTGCGCCGACTCCTTGCCGACCACCGCGCCGGCCTCGGCGCGCAGCTGCAGCCGGCTGCGGCGCGCGAGCGTGGCGGCGTCCTTGTCGTCGGCCCGGCCGATCGGCACGATGCCGAGCCAGCGCGCGTAGGTGCGCGTGAACGGCGACTGCTGGCCGGTCAGCGTGTAGCCCGCGGCCAGCTCGAGCGCGAGGGCCCAGCCGCGCCGCGGCGAGCCGTTGTCGTCGAAGTAGCGTCCGGTCCAGCCCCAGTTGGCGGTCACGGCCGAGGCCGAGGGCGGGGCGTCGGTGCCGCGGTTGGTCGCGTAGTCGTACTGCAGGAAGTAGCTGCGGTCGATGTGGTCGCTGGTCTTGTTGCGCCCGCCGCGCAGCCGGCCGCTGTCGACCACGTAGCTGCCCGACTGCTCGCTCTTGAGCTCGGCGCCCGAGAACCAGCGCCAGCCGTCGTCGCCGGGGATCGCCTTCCACTCGGTGCCCAGCGACTGGATGTCGCGGTCCACCGACAGCCGCGATACCGCGCGCCAGCCCAGCAGCGGCAGCTGGTTGTGGATGTGGTCGATCGACAGCCGCGGCCCGTTGTCGGTGGTGAAGCCCACGCCCAGCACCACCTTCTGCAGCGGTGCCTCGCGCAGCTGCGCGATCACGGGCGCGGCCAGCGGCGTGCCGCTTTCGGTGTCGAGCGTGAGGAACACCGAGTCGAAGTAGCCGCTGCTGGCCAGGCGCTGCTGGGCATCGAGCAGCTTCTGCTGGTCGTAGTCGGCCCCGCTGGGCAGTTGCGCGATGCGGCGGATGCCGTCGGCGCCGTAGCGCTGGTTGCCGCGCAGGAGCAGCGGGCCGAACTTGTAGGCCGGGCCCGACTGGTAGGTGGCGCTCAGGCGCGCCTCGTGGCGGTCGGCGTCGACCTCGGCGCGGCTGATCTCGATGTTGCCGGTGGGAAAGCGCTTGGCCGTGAGGCTGCGCAGCGCGACGCCCTTGGCATCGTCCCAGGCCTGCTGGGTGAAGGGCTGGCCGGCGCGCAGCGCCCAGGCGGTGCGGATGGTGTCGCGTTGCGACTCGGCGGCCGGGTCGTCGGCGATCGGGCCGGCATAGCTGATCTGCACGTTGCTCACGGTCGTGATCTCGCCGGGCTCGACGGTGACCACGATCTCGCGCGGCGCCTTGTCGCTCGCGGGCGTCTCGTGCAGCTCGAGCGTGAGCGCGGGCGTGAAGTAGCCCAGCGTGGCGAGCAGCTCGCGCGCATTGGCCTCGGCCGCGACCATCAGGCGCGAGATCTCGGTCGCGCCGAGATCGTCGAGCGTCTTGTAGCGCTGGATCTCGAGATGCAGCGAGAGGTACTCGCGCACGCTGTCGGGGCCGCGCACGTCGACCGAGAAGGCATCGCGGCGCTTGCCGTCCTTGCTCTCCCTCTCGCTGTCCGTGGACGCGCTGGCCGCGCGGTCGCCGCCGTCGCTGACCAGCGCGGGGGTGGACGCGGCCGAGTCGCCCGCGTCCTTTTTCGGCAGCAGGCTGCAGCCTTGCAGAAGCAGGACCCCGGAAAAAAGCAATGCCGGCCAAAACGCCGGCAAGACGACACGAACCACCCTGACCATGGGCGACGATTCTGACAGCATGACCCGGCGCGTCCATGTCGGACGCGTTCGGATACATGGATGTGCGGGCCGAGGAGCCCGCGCGGCCGGGGCTCGGGGGCCGTCAAGGCCCGGTATGCCGGCAGGTCTTTTCGGCTACTTGGAGAGCAGCCGCATCGCCTCTTCGAGGCCGCGCAGGGTCAGCGGATACATGCGGTTGGACATCAGCTGCTGCATCACCGAGATGCTCTGGCGGTACTGCCACACGCCCTGGGGCTCGGGATTGATCCAGGCGAACTTGGGGAAGGCGTGCGTGAGGCGCTGGATCCACTCGGCGCCGGCTTCCTCGTTGTTGTATTCGACGCTGCCGCCGGGCTGCAGGATCTCGTAGGGGCTCATGGTCGCGTCGCCCACGAAGATCAGCTTGTAGTCCTTGTTGTACTTGCGCAGGATGTCCCAGGTCGCGAACTTCTCCGAGAAGCGGCGCCGGTTGTTCTTCCACATGAAGTCGTAGACGCAGTTGTGGAAGTAGTAGAACTCCAGGTGCTTGAACTCGGTCTTCACGGCCGAGAACAGCTCCTCCACGCGCTGGATGTGCTCGTCCATCGTGCCGCCCACGTCCATCAGCAGCAGAACCTTGACGTTGTTGTGGCGCTCGGGCCGCATCTTGATGTCGAGGAAGCCGGCGTTGGCCGCGGTCGAGTGGATGGTGTCGTCGAGGTCCAGCTCTTCCTCGTGGCCCTCGCGCGCGAACTTGCGCAGCCGGCGCAGCGCGACCTTGATGTTGCGCGTGCCGAGCTCCTGCGTGTCGTCGTAGTCCTTGTACGCGCGCTGGTCCCAGACCTTGACCGCGCTCTTGTTCTTGCCGGCGCCGCCGATGCGGATGCCCTGCGGGTTGTAGCCGCCGTGGCCGAAGGGCGAGGTGCCGCCCGTGCCGATCCACTTGCTGCCGCCCTCGTGGCGCTCCTTCTGCTCCTCGAAGCGCTTCTTGAGCGTCTCCATGAGCTCGTCCCAGCCCATCTTCTCGATCTTGGCCTTCTCCTCGGCCGAGAACTCGCGCTCCAGCGTCTTGCGCAGCCAGTCGAGCGGCACTTCCTTGGTGAAGTCGGTCAGCATCTCCACGCCCTTGAAGTAGGCGGCGAAGGCGCGGTCGAACTTGTCGTAGTGCTTCTCGTCCTTCACGAGCGCGGTGCGCGAGAGGTAGTAGAAGTCGTCGAGCCCGTAGGCGTCGTCGGAATTCGGGCCCACCACGTCGGCCTGCAGCGCCTCGAGCAGGGTCAGGTATTCCTTGACGGAGACCGGCAGCTTGGCCGAGCGCAGGGTGTAGAAGAAATCGATGAGCATGGGACGCTCCTTGGGGGTTTCAGTCGCGCGGCTTGTCCAGCAGGTAGAGCAGCTGCGCCTTGACCTCGGGCCACTCGCCCGCGCGCAGGCTGTACATCACGGTGTCGCGGATGGTGCCGTCGCGGCGCATCGCGTGGCCGCGGATCACGCCGTCCTTCTTCGCGCCCAGCCGCTCGATCGCGCGCTGCGAGGCGTGGTTGAAGTTGTCGGTGCGCCAGCCCACCACGTTGCAGCCCAGGGTGTCGAAGGCATGCGTGAGCATCAGCAGCTTGCAAGTGGTGTTGACGTGGGTGCGCTGGCAGCGCTTGGCGTACCAGGTGTAGCCGATCTCCACGCGCTTCACGGCCGGCAGGATGTCGTGGAAGCTGGTGCTGCCGAGCACGGTGCCGGTGGCTTCCTCGGTCACGGCGAAGGCGAAGCGGTCGGCGGTCTTGAGCGCGGTCTCGATGTAGGCGCGCGTGTCCTGCGGCTCGGGCACCGAGGTCACGCGCAGCTTCCAGAGCTCGCCGTCGGCGGCCGCGGCGCGCAGGCCGTCCTCGTGCGCGAGCGCGAGCGGCACCAGCGCGAGGCCGCGCGACTTCAGGGTGACGGGTTCGACGAAAGCCATGGTTGCGCGGTGTCTCGTGTCGTTCAGGGGGCCGGCTTGCCGTAGCGCCGGTCGTACCAGGCGCGCGCGAGCTGCACGCCCGCGCCGCCGCCGAGGCCGATCAGCAGGATGCCGAAGATCTCGCGGTTGCCGTAGCCATTGGGGCCGAAGGCATCGAGGCCGAAGTACAGACCGACCCAGCGGCCGAGCAGCGCCCCGGCGACGAACAGCACGGCCTGGGCCACGCCCAGCACCAGCAGCTGGCCGACGGGAGGCGATGGCCGCACAGGCATGACCGGCGCCGCCTCAGCGGTTGTTGCGCTGCATGAAGACCAGCTTCTCGAACAGGGTCACGTCCTGCTCGTTCTTGAGCAGCGCACCCACCAGCGGCGGCACGGCAACCTTGTCGTCCTTGCTCTGCAGTGCCTCGAGCGGGATGTCCTCGGCCACCAGCAGCTTGAGCCAGTCGAGCAGCTCGGAGGTCGAGGGCTTCTTCTTCAGGCCGGGCAGGTTGCGCACGTCGTAGAAGGTCTTCATGGCCGCGGCCAGCAGTTCCTGCTTGAGGCCGGGGAAGTGCACGTCGACGATGCTGCGCATGGTCTCGGCATCGGGGAACTTGATGTAGTGGAAGAAGCAGCGGCGCAGGAAGGCGTCGGGCAGTTCCTTCTCGTTGTTCGAGGTGATGAAGACCAGCGGACGGTGCTTGGCCCGGATCAGCTCGCGCGTCTCGTAGCAGTAGAACTCCATGCGGTCGAGTTCGCGCAGCAGGTCGTTCGGGAATTCGATGTCGGCCTTGTCGATCTCGTCGATCAGCAGCGCCACCGGCTGCTCGGCCGTGAAGGCCTGCCACAGCACGCCCTTGACGATGTAGTTGTGGATGTCGCGCACGCGCTCGCCGCCATCCAGGTCCTTGAGCTGCGAGTCGCGCAGGCGGCTCACCGCGTCATACTCGTACAGGCCCTGCTGCGCCTTGGTGGTCGACTTGATGTGCCACTGCAGCAGCGGCAGGTTCAGCGCCTGGGCCACTTCCTCGGCCAGCATGGTCTTGCCGGTGCCGGGTTCGCCCTTGACGAGCAGCGGGCGCTTGAGGGTGATGGCGGCATTGACCGCGAGCATCAGGTCCTGTGTCGCGACGTAGTTGTCTGAGCCCTTGAATTTCATGCGTGAACGGGAGGCAGTGGTGGAGAAAAGAACACACTCGATCGGCAAGGTGCGTCGTTCGGGTCGGCCCGCACCGGCTCCCGCGAGAGCCTTGCATATAATCGAAAGTTGGTTCGAAAAACGGTATCTCCACGAGATTGTGCGCGCAAAATGAACAAGTTGTTGACCACGATGTTTGCCCTTGCTGTCGCTTGCGGGACGGTGTCGGTACAAGCCCAGCAAGTCACTGGCAAGCCCCAGGACGGCGCCAAGAAGGTCCAGATGTGCGTGGGTTGCCACGGCATCATCGGCTACCAGGCCAGCTTCCCTGAGATCCACAAGGTGCCGATGATCGCGGGCCAGAGCGCCACGTACATCACGGCGGCGCTCACCGCCTACAAGGGCGGCGACCGCAAGCACCCGACCATGCGCGCGATCGCCGACACGCTCACCGAGCAGGACATCGCCGACCTCGCCGCCTACTACAGCCAGCTCGGCGTGAAGGAAGGCGACGCTCCCCCGGCCGCGCTGGCCAAGCCGATGCCCGAGAACATCCAGGCGCTGATCAAGAAGAACGGCGAGGACAACAGCTGCACCAAGTGCCACGGCGCCAACTTCAACACCCCGAACGACGGCACCGTGCCCAAGCTGGCCGGCCAGCATGCCGACTACCTGTTCGTGGCGCTGAAGTCCTACCGCGTGAAGAACAACGTCCACCTCGGCCGCTCGAACGCCGTGATGGCCGGCCAGGTCGAGCCGAAGAAGTTCAGCAACGCCGAGCTCAAGACCCTCGCGAGCTACATCGCCTCGGTGCCGGGCGAGCTCAAGACGGTGCCCGAGTCGCGCATCCACCACGCCGAGAAGTAACAGCGGGCGAGCCGGCTCGCCGGCCCTGCGCAAGAAGCAAAAAGCCCGCGGACGCGGGCTTTTTGCTGTCCGGGAGGCGGGCGTGCTCAGTGCCCGGCCACCGCCCCGGCGCCCCGGCCGGCGTCCGCCGCATGCGGGTGCACCACCTGCTTGACCAGCAGCGCCACGGTCGCGATCAGCGCCGGCACCGCCAGCACCGCGAAGATCTGGGCGAAACCCAGCTGCCGGCTGGCCAGCTCGGCCACCAGGAACGAACCCGCGATGCCGCCGAAACGGCCCAGGCCCAGCATCCAGGCGATGCCGGTGGCGCGGCCCTGCGTCGGGTAGAAGGCCGCGGCCAGCGCCGGCATCGAGGACTGCGCGGTGTTCATCAGCGTGCCGCCCAGCAGCACCGTCAGCACCAGCGCCGCGAGGCTGCCGAGCGACTGGCCGATCAGGTAGACGCTGACGGCGGTCAGCGCATAGCCGGTGGCGATCACCAGGTTGGCGTTGAAGCGGTCCATCAGCCAGCCGAAGAAGATGGCGCCCACGCCGCCGAGCGCGAACAGCGCCGAGATCACGGTCGCGGTCTGCGGCGGCACGCTGGCCTCGCGGAACAGGATCGGCATCCAGTTGATCATGGCGTAGAAGATCACCAGCCCCATGAAGTAGGCGATCCACAGCATGGCCGAGCCCACGAGGTAGCGCGGCGAGAGCACCAGCGCGAGGCCGCCGCCGCTGCCGTCCACGGGCGCCGGGCCGGCCTCGGTCAGGGTGAAGGCGCGCGCCTGCGCGGCGCTCTCCGAGATGCGGCGCAGCACGGCGCGGATGCGCTCGGCGGCGTACTTCTTCGCGACCATGTAGCGCGCCGACTCGGGCAGCAGTACCGCCATCAGCAGCACCAGCAGCAGCGGCGCGATGCCGCCGAGCACCAGCACGCTGCGCCAGCCCAGATGCGGAATCATCCAGGCCGCGAGGAAGCCGCCGAGCGCCGCGCCCAGCGGGAAGCCGCAGAACATGGTGTTGGTGATGGTGGCGCGCCGGTGGCTCGGGCAGTACTCGCTCATCAGCGTCACCGCGTTGGGCATGGCCGCGCCCAGGCCGAGCCCGGTGACGAAGCGCAGCCCCACCAGCTGCGGCATGTTCTGCGAGAAGGCCGAGGCCAGGCAGCCCAGGCCGAACACCAGCACCGCCCCGACCAGCACGCGCTTGCGGCCGAGCCGGTCGGCCAGCGGGCCGGCCAGCAGCGCGCCGGCCGCGAGCCCGAACAGCGCCGCGCTGAGCACCGGCGCGAGCGCCATCTTGCTGGCGCCCCATTCGCTCGCGAGCGAGGGTGCGATGTAGCCGATGGCCGAGGTGTCGAAGCCGTCGAGCAGCACCACGAGGAAGCTCAGCGCGAAGATGCGCCACTGGAAGGCCGAGAAGGGATGGCGATCGAGGAAGGACTGGACGTCCAGGGAAGCGGAGGGGGATGACATGCGTTGCTCCGTGTTGGAATGGTTTTGCGTTGCGCAGCGGCGAGCGCGCGGCCGCCTTGCGGCTGCCGCGCTGTAAAGAAGAAGTCCGGGTACGAAAAAGCCGGCGCGGTGGCCGGCTTCGGGTTCAGGGGCTCAGACGTCGAAGAAGGCGGTTTCCTCCGCACCCTGCATGCGGATGTCGAAGCGGTAGCTCACCGCGCCGCCGCGCTCGATGCGCTGCGCCACCAGCGTGTGGCGGCGCTCGGCCGGCACGCTCTGCAGCACCGCGTCCCTGGCGTTGGCCTCGGCCTCGTCGCTGAAGTACACGCGCGTGAAGGCATGCAGCAGCAGGCCGCGCATCAGCACGATCACGTTGATGTGCGGCGCCTCGCCGGGCGACTCGGCGCCGGGCTTCACGGTGTGGAACACGAAGCGGTTCTGCGCGTCGGTGCCGGTGCCCACGCGGCCGAAGGCGCGAAAGCCCAGTTCGCGCGCCTGCGCCGGCGTCTGCGGATAGCGGCCCTCGCCGTCGGGCTGGCTGATCTCGACCAGCGCGTCGTTGATGGCATTGCCGTCGCCGTCGATCACCCGGCCCTCGAGGCGGATGCGCTCGCCGGCGGCGTCGTCCAGCGCCAGCACCGCGTCGAAGGGCTGGTCGAAGTCGTAGCCGTACTGCGTGGCGGTGAGGCCGTAGGCGAAGTAGGGGCCCACGGTCTGGGAGGGCGTCTGGCCGAAGTCGGCTTCCTGGGCGCTCATCAGTTTGCTCATGGCGTGTCTCTTTCCTTCTTCGCTCAGCGGTTCTCGAACGGCGTCTCGTCGGCGCCGCGCAGCACCATGTCGAACTGGTAGCCCAGCGCGTAGCCTTCCTCGGTGATGTCGAGGCTGAAGTCGGCGATCAGCCGGTTGCGGTAGCGCTCGGGCGTGCCGGTGACCATCGGGTCGTACTGCAGCAGCGGGTCGCCCGGGAAGTACATCTGCGTTACCAGGCGGCTCGCGAAGCTCTGGCCGAACAGCGACAGGTGGATGTGCTGCGGACGCCAGGCGTTCGGATGGTTGCCCCAGGGGTAGGCGCCGGGCTTGATCGTGAGGAAGCGGTAGCGGCCCTCGCTGTCGGTCAGGCAGCGGCCCGCGCCGAGGAAGTTGGGGTCCAGCGGCGCATCGTGCTGGTCGACCTTGTGCACGTAGCGGCCCGAGGCGTTGGCCTGCCAGAGCTCGACCAGCGTGTTGGCCACCGGGCGGCGGCGCTCGTCGAGCACCTGGCCCGTGAGGATCATGCGTTCGCCCAGCGGCTCGCCGTTGCGGCGCGCGTTGCGCGTGAGGTCGTGGTCGAACTCGCCGATGCTCTCGTGGCCGTAGACCGGCTGCTGCAGCTCGCCGAGCGAGGCCTTGAGCGGGATCAGCGGCTTCTGCGGGCCGCGCTTCACGGTCGACTTGTAGCCGGGGTAGACGTAGCTGGGATGGGCGTCCCAGTCACGCGGGGTGAGCTGGGGCTGGGTCTTTGTCAACATGCCTGTTGTCTCCTGAATCGTGGGACGGACCGGGTCCGGATGGGCGAATTCTGGAATCGCGCTTCGATGATGTAAATTGAAGATTGATTCGATTTCAATAACCACTGGTAATTAAAGAGGCGATGACGACCGACCTGCGGCTGGACTTCGTGCGCAACGTGCAACTGCGCCACCTGCGCTGCCTGGTGGCGGTGGCGCAGGAGCGTCACCTGGCGCGCGCGGCCGAGCGGCTGGCGCTGAGCCAGCCCGCGGTGTCGAAGACGCTGTCGGAGCTCGAAGGCATCGCCGGTACGCGGCTGGTCGAGCGCGGCAGCGCCGGGCGGCGCGGCGTGCAGGGGCTCACGCCGGCCGGCGAGCAGCTGCTCGCGCATGCACGGAAGGTGCTCGAGGCGCTCGATGCCAGCGCCGAGGCCATCGCGCCCACGGCCGCGGGGCGCGTCGAGCGGCTGCGCATCGGCGCGCTGCCCAGCGTCGCGCCCGCGCTGCTGCCGGCCGCGCTGGCACGGCTGCGCGGCCTCTGGCCCGCGGTGCAGGTGGTGGTGAAGAGCGCGGCCAACCCGGTGCTGCTCGACGAGCTGCGCGCCGGCGAGCTCGACCTGGTGGTCGGCCGCATGAGCGATCCGCGCCAGATGGGCGGCCTGAGCTTTGAGCTGCTGCACACCGAGCCGCTGGTGTTCGCGGTGCGCACCGGCCATGCGCTCGCGCACCGGCCGGTGTCGGTGCAATCGGTGCTCGACTATCCGCTGATGGTCTACGGCGAGGGCACGATCCCGCGCCACAACACCGAGAGCTTCCTGTCGGCGCGCGGCCTCGCGCTGCCGGCCAACACGCTGCAGACGCTCGACGTCGCGCTGGCGCGCGCGCTGGTCGCGCTGTCGGATGCCGTGTGGATCACGCCGCTGGGCGCGGCGCGCGGCGAGCTGGCCGACGGCCGCATGGTGCGGCTGCGCATCGACACCGCCGGCACCGAGGAGCCCGTGGGCCTGCTGTTGCGCAGCGATGCCGAGCCCTCGGCACTGCGTACCGCGATGGCGGGGCTGCTGCGCGAGGCCGCGAAGCCGCAGGGCTCGCTGCCGGCGCGGCGGCGCGGGGCGTCGGCGGGGTAGGGGGCGGGTGGCCGCCGCCGGGCCGCCCCAAGGCGGCCGCGTCTCCCCCTCGGGGGGTGGAGTTACACGACCGAAGGGAGTGAATAGCCGGGGGGCTAATCTTTCGTCGCGCGGCGTTGAACGCAGGCGACATAGCCTTCGCCATCGGGCGGGCGCCCCGCGCGCTGGCTCTCCCACATCATCTGCCCCAGGCATTCCATCGCCTCGTGGTGCGCATCGAGCAGCGAGCCGCGGCGCGCGGCCAGCAGCTCGACCGCCTGACGGATGCCGCGCGGCTGGTCGATCGAGCACTGCTCGCTGATCGACAGGTGCATCGACAGATGCAGGAACGGGTTCTCGCGGCCGTTCGCGCCGTCGTAGACGCGCGCCACCGCCGCGTCGGCGTCGACCAGGTCCTCGTGGTATTCGGGGTGTGCCTCGATCCAGCCGGCGGCGATGGTTTCGAGCGCTTCCATCGGCAGGCCCTGGCGGTGCTTGGCGTAGACGTCGCAGAAGAAGCGGCGCACCTCTTCCTGGGTGGGGTTGAACATATATAGATAGGCAGAGAAAGAAGCGAAGGGGACGCAGGCCGCGAGGCCGTGGCCACGTGCGCGGCGATGACGCGTAACGCAGGTCCGTGGCGCTTGCGCGTGTCGGCCGAAGACTCCTGGGGTCGGGCCGGCGTTCCGGGACACACACGTTACATCGTTACGTAACGAATCGAAAAAAGACCTCGGTGAAAGCCCTCGCGAACCGTTTCGCGAAGGACTGATTTGGAAGAAAAAACCAAGCAAATCAATGAGTTGCGGCGGTCGATGGGCAGTGGGTGCAAGGCCTGGAAAAAGCGGCACGCAAGTTGCCCCTGTAGTTCCATCTTTTGTCACAGAGGCCGCCATGACTGCACCACAAGCATCGTCCCCCTCGACCGCAGGAACTGCCGATAACGGCGTTGCTCCAGTGGTCATCGCCCAGGCCACCGCAACGCCGATCGCTCCCATGGGCTCGGCACCGGTGGTCGCACCCGCAGCGCCCGCCGCGACGGCGCCCGCCAGCATCGGATCGCTATCCAATGCTACGCCGGGCACGGTCGTGATGCGCGATGGCGTGTCGATTCCCGTCGACGGCGGCCACTCGCTGATGGCCGGCGATCGCGTGATCGTTCCCGACGGTGGCCAGGCCAACGTCCTGTTCCCCGGATCGGCCGGCAACAAGGCGCCGCTGGCCGGCGTCTTCACCGGCGGCACCGATGCCACGGTGGGTTCCACCAAGCTGCCCGGCGGCCTCGAGCAGGTCAACGTCGACGTGGCCTCGGGCGACCTGCAGGTCACGCCGCCCGACAGCGATGCGGATGCCGCCGCGCTGGCCGTGACCAAGAAGCTGGCTGCCGGCAGCGGCATCGGCCTGGGCGAGTTCGCCCTCGGCGCGCTGGGCGCCGCCGCACTGGGTGCCGCGCTGAGCGGCGGCGGTGGCGGCGATGGCGGTTTCATTCCTTTCCTCGTTCCTGGCGGGACCGGTGAATCGGATGCCGATGCCGACGCGGACGCTGATGCGGACGCCGATGCCGATGGCGATGCGGACGCCGATGCGGACGCTGATGCCGATGCCGATGCCGATGCCGATGCGGACGCCGATGCCGATGCGGACGCCGATGCCGATGCGGACGCCGATGCCGATGCCGATGCGGACGCCGATGCCGATGCGGACGCCGATGCGGACGCCGATGCCGATGCCGATGCCGATGCCGATGCCGATGCGGACGCCGACGCCGACGCCGATGCCGATGCCGACGCTGATGCGGATGCCGATGCCGATGCCGACGCGGATGCCGATGCCGATGCGGACGCGGATGCCGATGCCGATGCCGATGCGGACGCGGACGCGGATGCCGATGCCGATGCGGACGCGGATGCCGATGCCGATGCGGACGCTGATGCCGACGCTGATGCCGACGCCGACGCCGACGCCGACGCCGACGCCGATGCGGATGCGGATGCGGATGCGGATGCTGACGCAGACCACCTCCTCGACCCGGGCAACGGCCTCGTCGACCATGTGATCGACGCCGTGGACGACACCCTCGGCCTGGGTGGCGCGCTCGACCCGGTGAAGCCGGTGGTCGATGGCGTCACCGACCTGCTCGACGACGTGCTCGCGCCGATCGTCGGCGAAGAGTTCACGCCCGACGATCCGAACGAGTTCGACCCGGTCGACACGGCCGTGGACAACCTGACCAACGGCGTGGGCGGCGCGGTCGCCCCGGTCGTCGATGCCCTGCTGGGCAACGGCGTGACCGATGCGCTGATCGGCTCGCTCAACGGCCAGGTCGACTACGTGACCGACGCCCTGGCGAATGGGCTCGAGAACGTGCTGGGCAGCGATGGCCTGCTCGGTGGCGTGACCACCGGCCTGGGCATCGACGGCGTCGTCGACGGCCTGCTGGGCACCGACGGCACCATCGGCCAGGTGGTCGATGGCCTGCTCGGCGAAGGCAGCCTGCTGGGCAGCGCGCTCGGCGAAGACGGCGTCGTGGGCCAGCTGCTGGGCGACGATGGCCTGGTCGGCGGCCTGATCGGCGAAGGCACCGCGGTCGGCAGCCTGCTCGATACCCTGGTGGGTGACGGCGGCCTGCTCGGCGGCGTGGGTGGCGAAGGCGGCCTGCTGAGCGGCCTGCTCGGCCCGGCCCTCGGTTCGGACGGCCTGCTGGGCAGCCTGATCGGCGACGACAGCGCGCTCGGCGGCCTGCTCGGCGACGACGGCCTGGTCGGTGGCCTGCTCGGTTCCGACGGCGTGCTCGGCGGCCTGCTGGGCAGCGCGGGCCTCACCGGCGGCCTGCTCGGCGAAGGCGGCCTCGTGGACAGCCTGCTGGGCCCCGATGGCGTGGTCGGCGGCCTGCTGGCCGACGGCCCGCTGGGTGGCCTGCTCGGCGGTGAAGACGGTCTGCTGGGCGGCCTGCTGGGCGACGACGGCCTGCTGGGTGGCCTGCTCGGCGACGACGGCCTGCTCGGTGGCGTGCTCGGCGACGACGGTCTGCTCGGTGCCGGCGGTCCCCTGGGCGGCCTGCTGAGCGACGACGGCCTGCTGGGTGGCCTGCTCGGCAATGACGGGCTGGTCGGCGGCCTGCTCGGCGACGATGGCCTGCTCGGCGGCGTGCTGGCCGACGACGGCCTGCTCGGTGGCCTGATCGGCGGCGACGGCCTCGTGGGCGGCCTGCTCGGCGATGACGGCCTGGTCGGCGGCCTGCTGGGCGACGACGGCCTGGTCGGTGGCCTGCTGGGTAGCGACGGCGTCGTCGGCGGCCTGCTTGGCGACGGTGGCCTGGTGCAGGGCCTGGTGGGTCCGGACGGTCTCGTTGGCGGCCTGCTGGCCGACGACGGCCTCGTCGGTGGCCTGCTCGGCGATGACGGCCTGGTGGGCGGTCTGCTCGGCGGCCTGCTCGACGGCATCGGCGGTGGCGGCACCGGCGCGCAACTGCTCGACCCGACCGACAGCATCGTCGGCGGCCTGGTCGACGGCCTCAACGACGGCCTGCTCGGCGAGCTCGGCCTGGGCGACGTGCTCGCCCCGGTGGTCGGCCTGACCGACAGCCTGACCGACACCGTGAGCGGCCTGCTGGGCCCGGTGCTCGGCGACAGCTTCACGCCGAACGACCCGAACGTGCTGGACCCGGTGGACGACCTCGTGGGCCAGGTCACCGATGGCGTGGGCGGCCTGCTGAGCCCGCTGACCGACCAACTGCTGGGCGCCGGCACGACCGACGCGCTGCTGGGCGCGGTGGGCACGCAGGTCGACTTCCTGACCGATGGCGTGGCGAACCTGATCGGCGGCGATGGCCTGCTGGGCGGTGTCCTGGGCGATGACGGCCTGCTGGGCGGTCTGCTTGGCGGCGACGGTGGCCTGCTGGGCGGTGTCCTGGGCGATGACGGCCTGCTGGGCGGTCTGCT